>NZ_BAAAHQ010000015.1:262781-330776 GCF_039525605.1 Nonomuraea longicatena
CCCCGCCCAGGAGCGGGCGCGGCCGTCGTTCCGCCGGTCGGTCGTGCCGCCGTGGGTCAGGCGCGTTTGTGGGCGCCTCGGGCGGGCGTCGCGGGCAGGAAGCGCGGCTCCGCCCAGCCGCGCTCGGCGTAGGCCGCCGCCACCGCCGCCTCCACCGAGGACAGTCGGCCCTCGGGCACCAGCGCGATCACCGACCCGCCGAACCCGCCGCCCGTCATGCGCGCCCCCCGGGCCCCGCCCCTGACCGCCGCCTCCACGGCCACGTCCAACTCGGGTACGGTCACCTCGAACTGATCGCGCAACGACAGGTGCGAGGCGTTCAGCAGCGACCCGATCTCGGTGGCCTTCCCGGCGCGCAGCAGCCCGACGAGCGCCTCGACGCGGTGGTTCTCCGTGACGACGTGCATGGTGCGCTTGCGCTCGTCCCCCGACAGCCGGGACAGCGCGTCGGCCAGGTCGGTGACGTCGCGCAGCGCGGGCACCCCGAGGGTGCGGGCGGCCGACTCGCAGTCGGCGCGGCGCTTGGCGTACTGGCCGTCGGCGAGTTCGTGGTGGGCGCGGGTGTCGATGATGAGGATGCCCAGCCCCTGGGCGGCCAGGTCGAGCGGGATGGCGCGCGAGCCGAGCGAGCGGCAGTCGAGGAAGAGCGCGTGCCCCTCGACCGACAGCGCCGACGCGGCCTGGTCCATGATGCCGCACGGCATACCGACGAAGTCGTTCTCCGCCTTCTGCCCGAGCAGCGCGATCTCCATCGGGGTCAGGCCGAGGCCGTACACCTCGTTGACGGCCGAGGCGACCGAGACCTCCAGCGCGGCGCTGGAGCTGAGCCCGGCGCCCTGGGGCACGTCGCCGTCGACGGCGATGTCGGCGCCCCTGACCCGGTCGCCGAGCAGGGCGAGCACGCCGACGGCGTACCTGGTCCAGCCCTCGGAGTCCGAGGGCCGGGCGTAGACCTGAGGTTGGTCCGGCACCTGCGCGGACAGGATGCGGATCACGCCGTCGGCGCGCGGGCTGACGGCGGCCGTGACGCCCCACGGCACCGCGAACGGCAGGACGAAACCGTCGTTGTAGTCGGTGTGCTCGCCGATGAGGTTGACGCGCCCGGGGGCGTGCCAGACGGTCGCGGGGTCAGCCCCGAAAGCCGCTCGGAAAGCTTCAATTGCCCGCATGACCACACACTCCTCAACAAAGTTCCGTCCGTAGACTAGCGGCATGCAGGAGCTCCGGGATCCGGCCCTGGGTTCGGTCCGCGTCTTCCTCAAGCCCGACGACAACAAGCCGCGCAAGCTCAAGTACAACCTCGGCCACCGCCGCATCCTGACCTTCGGCGGGGCCTACTCCAACCACATCAGGGCGCTGGCGGCGGCCGGGCGCGAGCGCGGCATCGAGACGATCGGCGTGATCAGGGGGGAGGAGCACCTGCCGCTCAACCCGTCCCTCGCGTTCGCGGCCGGGTGCGGGATGCGCCTCGACTACCTCGACCGGGCCTCCTACCGGCGCAAGCACACGCCGGAGGTGCTGGAGCGGCTGCGCGAGCGCTGGGGCGAGGCGGCGGTCCTGCCGGAGGGCGGCAGCAATGCCGCCGCCGTACGCGGCTGCGCCGAACTGCCGGGCGAGATCGCCGAGGACTACGACGTGATCTGCTGCCCGGTCGGCACGGGGGGCACCCTGGCCGGTCTCTCGGCGGGGCTCGCGCCGGGCCGGCGGGCGCTCGGCGTGGCCGTGCTCAGGGGCGCGGGCTTCCTGGCCGGGGAGGTGGCGCGGCTCCAGCGCGAGGCGTACGGCCGGGTGTGGGACAACTGGGACCTCGATCTCGCCCACCATTTCGGCGGGTACGCGCGCACGACGCCGGAGCTCGACGCCTTCGCCGCGCGGTACGGCCTCGAAAGGGTGTACGTGGCCAAGATGCTCTACGGCGTGCTCGACCGGGCCCGGCGCGGCGGTTTCCCCCAGGGGGCCCGCGTCGTGGCGGTCGTGACGGGCTGGTCGTGATCGGCCGGTTGTGATCGGCCGGTTGTGATCGGCCGGTTGTGATCGGCTGGTCGTGATCGGCTGGTCGTGACCGGTCAAGGGAGCTGGTCGAGGATCGGGTCGAGCGCCGCGCTGAGTTCGCGCGCCAGCACCGTCACCGCCCGCTGCGCGCTCTCCTCGACCCGGTCGTGCGGGCCCTCCGGCTCCGGCGGCAGCTCGGCCAGCGGCACCGGCACCTCGACGAGGAGGGTGGCACGCAGGAACGGATTGCGGGCGAGATCCTGCTGGGACGGTTCGACGTACTGGCCGAACAGCTCCTGCCAGCCCTGCCAGCCCCGGTCGCGCCACCACGTCCGCGAGCGGGTGAGCTGCTCGGGCAGCGGGGAGACCAGTCTGACCCGCGCCAGCAGGGTGCCGTCCCAGGTGTTGCGCTCGCAGGCCGCGTCGAGGACGCGCCGGTCCCAGCGCACGTAGCCGGGCGACAGCGACGGCGGGACCGCAAGCCGCCAGGCCGCGCAGGCGAAACGCACCGGCGCGATGTCGCCCCAGTCGAACTCC
Source organism: Nonomuraea longicatena (assembly GCF_039525605.1). Taxonomy (NCBI): domain Bacteria; kingdom Bacillati; phylum Actinomycetota; class Actinomycetes; order Streptosporangiales; family Streptosporangiaceae; genus Nonomuraea; species Nonomuraea longicatena. Next base: position 265,311 of record NZ_BAAAHQ010000015.1, read on the forward strand.
GCCAGGTTCTTGCGCACGTGGACCGCGTAGCGCCCATCGCGCTCACGGTCGAAGTCCTGGTCGATCCAGAACGCCTTGCTCATGTGTCCCACCGTACGGCCCGGCGGCCTGCGCCGCCGGTGCGACGGGGCTGTCGAGACCACAGGATTTCAGTTATTGTTTGACCGGATGAAGTCATTCGGTCAAGAAACTGGGAAGTGAATGGCCCGCCCCCCCGCCGACCCCACCCGCATCCGCGAACGCGCCCACCGCGTCCTCGACGCCTCGGCCGACCTCGTCCTGCGCTGGGGCTACGACAAGACCACGATCGAGGACGTCGCCCGCGCCGCAGAGGTCGCCAAAGGCACCATCTACCTGCACTGGAATACCCGCGACCAGCTCTTCGTCGCGCTGCTGCGGCGCGAGCGGACCCGCATGCTGACCGAGGTGGTCGAGCAGGACCCGCGCACCCTGGACGAACTCGTCCACGCCGTCACGGCCGCCACCCTGCGGCTGCCGCTGATGCGCGCGGTGCTGCTGTCGGACTCCCAGGTGCTCGGCAAACTGGCCCGGCTCAAGCGCGACAGGACGCCCGGCGGCTTCGACGAGGGCTTCGCCCGGCTGATGGGCCGGCTGCAGGACCTCGGCGTGCTCCGCCGCGACCTGTCGCCCGCCGAACTGGTCACCATCGTCTCGTCGGTGCTCTACGGCTACCTCCTGATGGGAGAGACGGCGGCCGAGCCGTACCGGCTGGCCGACCCGCGCCTGGCCCACCTGGTCGCGGAGACCGTACGGCGGACCGTCGCGCCGGACACCGCGCCCGACGCGCCGGACACGGCGGCGGTCGCCGACGCCGTCCGCGTCTACCTCGGCGAAGCGGTCGAAACCGCCCGCCGCAAACTTGAGGACGTCCTCGAAGGAGGAACAGGATGAAGGTCATTCCGCTCGACGATCCGTCCGCCGACCTCGCCACGGCCGGTGGCAAGGGCGCGTCCCTGGCCCGCCTGTCCCGGGCCGGACTGCCGGTGCCGCCGGGTTTCCACATCACCACCGGCGCCTACCGCGCCTTCACCGCCCCCTTCCGCGACCGGCTCGGCACGGGCGACGCCCAGGAACTGTTCGCCGCCCACGAGATCCCCGCCGACCTCGCCGCCGAGATCCTGGCCGCGCACGCCGCCCTCGGCGACGACGTGCCCGTCGCGGTGCGCAGCTCGGCCACCGCCGAGGACCTGCCCGAGATGTCCTTCGCCGGGCAGCAGGACAGTTACCTCGACATCCGCCGCGACGGTCTGCTCGACGCGGTCCGCCGCTGCTGGGCCTCCCTGTGGAACCCGCGCGCCGTCGCCTACCGCGAGCGCAACGGTGTACCGGAGGAGGACGTCGCGCTCGCCGTCGTGGTGCAGGAACTCGTCGACGCCGACGCGGCAGGGGTGCTGTTCACCGCCGACCCGATCAGCGGCGACACCGGCCGGAGCGTCGTCAACGCCGCATGGGGACTCGGCGAGGCCGTCGTGGGCGGCGACGTCACCCCCGACACCGCCACGGCGGCGGACGGCGCCGTGCGCGCCTACACCGTCGCCGACAAGGCCGTGATGACCGTGCGCGCCCCCGCGGGCACCCGCGAGGAGCCGGTGCCCGCGCACCTGCGCCGCGCCCGCGTCCTCACCGACGCCGAGGTGCTGCGCCTGGCCGCGCTCGGCCAGGAGATCGAGCGCCTGTACGACCGCCCCATGGACATCGAGTGGGTACGGCGCGGCACCGACCTGCTGATCGTCCAGGCCCGCCCGATCACCGGCCTGGTCAGGGAACGGGAGGAGTGGAACGACAGCCGCGACGGCCGCTACCTGTGGAGCAGCGGCAACCTCGGCGAGGCCATCCCCGACGTGATGACCCCCGTCACCTGGTCCCTGGTCAAGATCTTCATCAACGAGGCCATGTCCGTGGCCCAGATGCCCGGACACAAGCTCGTCGGCAACATCGGCGGGCGCTTCTACATGAACCTCAGCATCGCGGTCTCCGCGGCCAAGGCGTTCGGCATGGGTGGCAGGCTGTCGGTGATCGAGCAGGTCTTCGGGCGGATCCCGCCCGGTCTCGACGTACCGCTGCTGCCGGACTCGCGCTGGACGCTCCTGCGGAAGATGCTGCCGATGGCGGTGCGCGTGCGCAGGCGCGTCGCCGGGAACCTCAAGCGGATGCGCCCGTTCCTCCAGACCGCCCGGCAGCGCTGCGACGCCCTGCGCGAGCGGGCCGGCAGCGCCGCCACCCGAGGGGAACTCGCCCGCCTCTGGGACCGGGAACTGCTGCCGTTCGTCGTGGAGACCTGCCAGATGCTGGAGGCGGCGGGCAGGCAGGGCGGCGCCGCGCTCACGATGACCCGCGAAAAGCTCACCAAGATGGTGGGCGAGAGCGACGCCGAGGCCATGCTCACCGGCGCCAACGCCGACGGTGAACTGGCCAGCATGGGCCCGATCGTCGGCCTGGAGCGGCTGGCCAGAGGCGAGATCGACAGGGACGCCTTCGCCCGCGAGTACGGTCACCGGGGCGCCCACGAGTTCGAGGTCAGCCTGCCGCGTCCCGGCGAGGACCCAGCCTGGATCGACAGGCAGCTCGCCGAAGCCGGTCCCAGGGCGGGGGACGAGCTGACCGGGCTGATCGAGCGCCAGCGGGAGGCCCGCGAGGCCGCCTGGCGGCGCTTCGACCAGCGCCACCCGGGCAAGGGCGGCCGGATGCGCGAGCAGGTCAGGCGGTGGAACGCCATCGTGCGCGACCGCGAGAGCACCCGGTCGGAGAACATGCGATCGTTCTGGGCGATGCGTGCCTTCGTCCTGCGCGCGGGCGAGCTGACCGGCCTCGGCGACGACGTGTTCTTCCTGTCGATCGAGGAGATCCTCGCCCTGCTGCGCGGCGCTCCCGCGCCGGTCGAGCGCATCCCGGTCCGGCGCGCCACCTACGACGGGTACGCCGCGCTGCCCATGTACCCGATGCTCATCGTCGGCGCCTTCGACCCCGTGCGCTGGGCGGCCTCGCCCGACCGCCGCCTCGACCTCTACGACGAGCGGGGGAGCGCCGTGCCGGTCTCCGACACCGTCCAGGGCTTTCCCGGGGCACCCGGCGTCGTCGAGGGCACCGCCAGGGTGCTGGCCGGGCCGGAGGACGGCCACCGGCTGCTGCCGGGCGAGATCCTCGTCACCACGCTCACCAACATCGGGTGGACGCCCATGTTCCCGCGCGCCGCCGCCGTCGTCACCGACATGGGGGCGCCGCTGTCGCACGCCTCCATCGTGGCGCGGGAACTCGGCATCCCCGCCGTCGTCGGCACCGGCAACGCCACCGTCCGCATCCGGGACGGCGCCGCCGTACGGGTGGACGGGGCGCGTGGCGTGGTCGAGGTGCTTTCCTGACCGCCCTGACCGGGTGGGGCCCGGGGGCCTCACCCGGTCAGGGCGTCCTCTGCCGGGCCCCGGTGGCCGACCCGGACGTACCACTCGTTGGACAGCAGCAGCGCGCGCGCCTCCTCCGGCAGGTTGAGCAGGAGCGACAGCGACGCACCCCGCGCGGCCTCCGACTCGTGGGCGAGCATCGCCCGGTACTTGCGCTCTCCCCACTTCGCGATGTCGATGCGGGTGGTCACATGCTCGTCGGGGGTGCCGGGAAGCGACTGGCCGGGCTCCGGCGGCGAGCCCAGCACCGCCTCCCACTGGGCGCGCACCACAGACAGCGGCAGCGTCGCCAGGTAGAGCGCCTGGGTGCGCCACGGCGCACCCGCGTCGCGGAACATCTGGCCGTGGGCGGCGGCCTCCACCGCCGCCAGCGTGACCCGGTGGGCGTGCACGTGATCGGGGTGGCCGGAGGAACCGTTCGCGTCGAAGGTGATCACCGCGTCCGGCCGCAGCTCGCGGATGTGGCCGACGACCCGGCCCACCGACTCCTCCAGCGGTACGTCCACGAAGCGCGGGGCGCCGGGCGCGGAGTCCGGGTCACGGGCGTCGGCATACCCCAGCAGGCGGGGCGGCTGAGCGCCCAGGATGCCGAGCGAGCGCTCAAGCTCGCCCGCGCGCACCGTGCCCTCGGCCCACGTACAGTCGACCACGGCGGTCCTCGCCCCGGCGTCGGCGTACTTCGCGAGGGTGCCGCCGCACCAGATCGCCTCGTCGTCCGGATGGGCGAGCACACTCAACACGGTGAAGGTCATGGTGGGGCAGCATAGGGCGTTCCGGTCGGTTCAGCGGGTGATTCTGCGGTCGCCGAACACGAAGGGCGAGTTCTCGCACTCGGCGATGAAGTCGCCGGGGAAACCGAGCTCGAAGTCCGCCGCCGCGTCGAGCCGCTCGACGGCCGCCGCCGGCAGGTCGAGCCCGGCCGCCCCCAGGTTCTCCTTGAGCTGGGCGAGGCCGCTCGCGCCGACGATCGGATGCACGGCCGCCGACCTCGCCCGCGTCCAGGCCAGCGCGGTCTGCGCGGGCGTCGCCCCCAGCTCGGCCGCGACCTCCTGGACGGCCCGCGCCGCCGCGTGGTCGCGCTCGGTGAGCGTCGCCGGATCGACGCGCGTGCCCCCGCCCCGCGCCTCGCCCCGCGTGCCGTCCCCGGTGTGCGCCCCGGACAGGATCCCGCCCGCCAGCGGCCCCCACGCCGCCACGCTCATCCCGGACGCCGCGGCCATCGGCAGCAGCTCCCGCTCGGCGTCGCGCCGCAGCACGTTGTACGGCACCTGCAGTCCCGCGAACGGCGTCCACCCACGCCACTCGGCCAGCGTGTTCGCCCGGCTGACCACCCACGCCGGGGCGTCCGAGACGCCCACGTGCAGCACCTTGCCCGCCCTGACGACGTCGTCCAGCGCCCGCATCGTCTCCTCGACCGGCGTGTGCCGATCCCAGACGTGGACCCAGTACAGGTCCACGTAGTCGGTGCGCAGCCGCCGCAGGCTCCGCTCCAGCGAGCGGACCAGGTTCTTGCGGTGGTTGCCCGAGGCGTTGGGGTCGTCGCGGTCACGGGTCAGCGTGTACTTCGTGGCCAGCACGAACCAGTCCCGCCGCGCCCCGAGCACCTCGCCCAGCACGTCCTCGCTGTCGCCGTAGGCCGAGGCGGTGTCGATGACGTTGCCGCCCGCCTCCGCGTACGCCTCGATCATGGCCGCGTACTCCGGCAGGTTCTCGCCGCGCCGGTAGAAGCCCATCGCGCCGAAGAACAACTCGGAGACCCGCAGCCCGGTACGGCCCAGCACCCGGTAGCGCACGGCTCAGATCACCTCCCGCGCCTCGTTCGCGAAGGCGTCCCCGGTCAGGCCCCACGACACGATGCGCCGGGGCCGGATCCGGATCCAGGCCGGTTCGAACGGGAAGGGCGCCCCGAGCCGCAGCCCCTCCTCCACACCGCCGTCGAGGAAGGTCTCCGCGACCCCGCGCACCTCGACGCCGCGCGGCAGCCACGGGTCCACGGAGGCGAGGTCGTCGACGACGAACGAGACGTCCGGGTTGACCAGCACGTCGCGGAACTTCTTGCTGCCCGCCATGTTCGACCCGGTGACCCCGCCGACCACGAGGGCGTCGGCGGCCGGGTCGAAGACGACGCCCACAGGCCGCGCGGACGGCCGGCCCTTGGCGTCGACGGTGGCGAAGCGGCCCAGCGGCTGGCCGGTCAGATAGGCGATCTCGCCTTCGGTGAAGACACTCATGGCGACGAGCCTGGCCCGGCCGCCGGGATCCGGGGAGACCGGCGTGAGGCTGTCCCCGGCAGGGCCACCCTAGAATCCGGATATGGGCGACAACGAGCTCGGCGCGTTCCTCCGCGCCCGACGTGAGGCCGTCACTCCGGCCGCCGCCGGCCTCCCGGACGGCGGCCGCCGCCGCACCCCTGGGCTGCGCAGGGCGGAGCTCGCCACTCTCAGCGGCGTCAGCGTCGAGTATCTGACCCGGCTGGAGCAGGGCCGTGACCGCCGTCCTTCGACGGAGATCCTGGCCGCGCTCGCCGACGCCCTCGGCCTGGACACCGGCGCCCGCGTGCACCTGCACCGGCTGGTCAAAGCGGTCTCCGGCGGCGTGTGCCAGGGGTTCACGCCGCCCGCCCAGCAGGTGCGGCCCACCGTGCGGGCGCTGCTCGACCGGCTCGGACCCGCGCCCGCCGCCGTCGTCAACTCGGTCGGGGAACTGCTCGCCTGGAACGAGGGGTTCGGACGGCTGGCGGGGGACACCGGGCTGCTCGACGGGCGGCCGCCCAGCTTGCCCAGGTTCGTCCTGACCAGCGCGGCGGCGCGGGAGGTCTTCCCCGACTGGGAGGCGGTCGCCGACCGGTGGGCCGCCGAGTTGCGCGCGGCCGCGGCGCTGGGTGATCCGTACGCGCGGTTGCTCGCCGACGAGTTCGCGCTGGTGGCGGGGGCCCGCTTCGCCCGCTCGGCCGAACTGCCCGCGCGCAGCGGTCTTGAGCGGTGGGTTCCGCCCTGGAGCGGTGAGCTGCGGCTGGCCTACGAGAGCCTGGAGGTGCCCGGCGGAGACGAGCAGCGGCTGCTCGTCTACCTGGCCGCCGACCGGGCCTCGGAGGAGGCCCTGGCCCAGGCTGCCGACCGGGCTTCGGAGCAGGCACTGACCGCCGCCGCCCTCGGCCCGGGGCGTTGAAGACGGCCGCCGAAGCCCTCGGATTGTGTGAGGATGACCGTTCCACCCGGTTCGCGGAGGAGGAACCTTGTCAAAGCGGGTCTTGGTAGCCGTGCTCGTGGTGGTCACGTCCGTCGTCGCCGCCGTGAGCATGGTCTGGGGCGAGCAGCTGCGCTTCACCGTCTCCTCGGGTGGCATGGAGGATGTCGCCCGTACCCTTCAGGTGGGCGAGGAACTGCGGGAGCAGGACATCGGCGGCCTCTCCTTCGAGCTCGTACGGAACGAGGACGGCCTGGTCTACTTCTACCGGGGCCGGGATCTCGACGGGAGCGGCCGCGGCTACGTCTGGAGCCCCGAGCGCCGCGTCGAGGCGAAGCACCTGGGCGGGCCCTGGTACGAGCTCGTCGACGACGCACACCAGTCGCCTTCGGTCACGCCCCTGCAAAGGGGTGCAATGCGGGTCGGCGCCGCGAATCCTTGACCAGAACTTGGCGCCACAGGACCTTGTGTTTACTTGGATCAGATGCCCCAGGCCATGTACTGGAGGGGTAACGAGTCAACACACTAGGCGGTCACGAATGAACCCGAACGCGTTACAGACCAAGGCGCAGCAACGCGGTTGGAACGTCGTCACCGAGCGGGACGCCCACGGGCCCATTCTCACGCTCGTCCGCGACGACTGGGAGCTCTGGGTGGCCTTCTCCGGGAAGGTCCCCGAGTCGGCGACACTGCGCAAGCCCGGCCGTCCCGAGCCCGGGAGGCTGGTGCTGCGCGAGATCGGCATGTGGGTACGCCGGGATCGCACGCAGATGAGCCGCTTCGCCATCGGCGACCGGGTGACGGTCGCGGGACGGATCGGTACCGTCACCGACATCCTGCTCGACAAGAGCCGCATCAGCGGCAAATCCGGGAGAGTCCGGCTGCAGGTCGCCTACGACGGCGGCGGCGTCTCGATCCCTTACAGCGAACAGGTCCATCGTCCGCACGCGCAGGCCGGACAACGGTGACCGTACGGCAGCACCCTCCTCTTCGCAGCGTCCGCGAAGCACCCTCCGCTGCCCGTCACCTCCTGAGGCCCGCCGAGGCCAGAGCACAGCGGCCGGTCGGCGCGATCATCGGCCACGCCACCGGGTAACCGCATCACCGGCCCGTCGGCACCTCCGCGCCCGCCGGGCGCTGCCGTGCCCGTCGGTGCCTCACGCCCGCCGACACCCCTGCGCCCGCCGACACCCCTGCGCCCGTTCGCGGACCTGCGCGTGGCGGCCACGCCTGCTCGCGTCACGGTGCGCCCGCGCACCTGCGCCCGTCGGGGCGGCTGTCAGGGCAGCGGGACCGAAGCGGTGGTTCTGGTGACCAGGGCGAGGCCGTCGTAGTCGTCGGCGAGTACCCCGGTGCCGAAGGTGAACTTGTGGGTGAACCGCGAGGCGGCGGCGCCGAACACACGCAGGTGCAGCCGTTCGCGCAGCCACGCTTCGACGGCCGCGGGGCGCGGGCCGCCGCGCAGGTCGGCCAGGTGGTCGTCCGGGCAGGCACGGAACAGCCTCGCCTCGACCGTGGTGGCGTTGTCGGCGCGCGGCACCGTGAACGTGACGGGCGGGCGGGCGGCGTCGACCCGGCCGAAGCGCGTACGGCGGGCGCGGAACTCCCCTTGGGCGAACAGCAGGCCGAGCGCGTAGTAGGCGGGGCCGAATCGGTCGGCGAGGTACGAGCCCATGGAGGGGATCGGCGTGGAGCCGACGGTGCTCTTGGCGATGTGCCCGTTGTGCGCCCATACGGCGACCTTGGCGGCGGGGTCGTCGAGCAGTGCCGTGATGTTGTCGGCCATGTGGCGGTCGCGGGCGAAGGCCAGCGTGCGCTCGGCGTCGGTGTGGGCGTAGGGGCGGGTCGCGAGGTCGGCCAGCTGGCGCAGGATCCGGGCGTGGGCGCGCGCCGCCTGCGAGCCTCCGGCGGCCAGGGCCGCCTCCAGGCGTACGGCGTCGGCCACGACCTGCGGGTCGAGGGGCGCGCCGCCGATGCGGGCGGTGGCGAGGGGCGCGAGCGGGGCCAGCAGCGGATCGTCGCCGAGTTCGGTGCGCAGGGCGTCCAGGGAGGCGCCGGGGTGCTGCGGGTCGAAACCGATGAAACGCACCTTGCGTCGCGCGGTCGCGTTGTGGCGGCGCAGCCACTCGACGACGTCGAGGACCTCCGCCGTGCTCCACGTCCAGAAGCCCAGGCCCTCGACCAGGGCGGCCGCGTCGCCGGGAGCGCCCCGCACGTAGGCGTCGATCGCCATGGCGGCGGCCTCGCTCGCCTCCATGGCCACGACCGTGAAGCCCAGCTCCTCGACCAGGTACTCCAGCAGCCGGTGCTTGAGCAGGAAGAACTCGCGGCTGCCGTGGGTGGCCTCGCCGAGCCCTGCCACGCGGACGCCGTCGAGGGCCGCGCCGAAGGGCGCCAGATCGGCGGTGCCCCGGCCGGGGGTGAGGTCACGCAGGGGGACGGCCCGCTCCGCGAGCCACGCCACCACCTCGTCGGTCATCGCCCGCTCCCTCCCGCCGCCTCACCGTAGCCCACGCCGGAGCCGCCGGCCGTCGGCCGGAAGTCTCCCCTTCGGACCGACTTTCGTCGATCCCAAGATGGGACGTTCGCCAGGAGAACACCGTCGGAAACCCGCCGAACCGCCCGGGCAGCCCCCTGCCACCCGACGCGTCGATCCCGTGGCGGGGTGGTCAGGGCTGGTGGCGGAAGACGTCGGTGTCGGTGCGGGCGGTGAGGCGAAGGCGGTCGAAGGCGTTCGCCAGCGCTCGCCGTCTCGACCCGGCACCCCTTCGCCACCCGGCAAAGCGTGCGGCTCGAAGACCTGGCGGGCCAGGTCCTGCTGACGGTCGAGGGCTCACCGGAGTACTGGCTCGACCACTACTACCCGGCGGTCACCCCGAGCGGGAAACCCGTCTTCCGCTTGAGTTCCACCGGATCCTGGCAGGAACTTCTCGCCAGCGTCGGCCGCGACGCCGGGGTCGCCGTGGCCGCTCTCCAGGGCGTGCGCTTCTACCCCCGGCCCGGCATCGTGTACGTGCCGTTCGAGGACGCCGGCCCGATCGTGTACGGCCTGACCTGGCGGGCCGCGGGCGCCACGGCCCGGGTGCCGGCCTTCGTCCGCGCGGCCACGGAGAACCCGCCCCGGGCGGCGGACCTCTAGGCCGGCTGCCAGATCCGGTTGCGCAGCTCCACGCCCCTGATCACCTGGACCCGCCACGGTTCCAGGCGCAGGACGTGCAGCCTCGGGTCCGACGGCGAGCTCCAGAAGTCGCCGAGGTGGTAGCCCGCACCGGGCGGGCTGGTCTCGCGGTAGAGCCGCACGGCGTGCCTGGAACAACGGCGAATCCCTGACCGCTCCGTAAGCGCGCCTTACCCTGCGGGCCCATCAAGTGGTCAAGGTTGCCGGCGTCCCCGGGTGGCCGGTCCGGCGGCCGGGAATGGCGGACGGTATGACCAAGGCCGCGCTGCCCGAGCGGCTCGGATACCGGGCCAAGTGCCTGCTTCTCGGGCCACCGCTGGTGACCTCCGAGTTGCGGCGCGAGCGCATGCCCAAGCGGGTGGCCCTCGGCGTGCTGTCGTCGGACTGCGTGTCCTCCTCCGCCTACGGTCCCGAGCAGATCCTGGTCGCCCTCGTCCCGGCCGTGGGGGTGGCGGCCTTCGCCCTGATCATGCCGATCACCGCGGTCGTGCTGGCCGTGCTCGCGCTGCTCACCCTGACCTACCGCGACCTCGTCACGGTCTTCAGCCAGGCGGGCGGATCCTACGTGGTCGCCCGGGAGAGCTTCGGCCGCGACGTCGCCCAGGTAGCGGCCGTCGCCCTGCTCATCGACTACACGGTGACCGTCGCGGTCCAGGCGTCGGCGGGCACCGACGCCCTGCTGTCGATGATCCACCTGATCGGCGACAGCCCCACCGCCTACGGCCTGGACGCCGTCAAGTCCGAGCTCACCATCGGCGTCGTCGTCCTCATGTGCTACCTCAACCTGCGCGGCGCCCGCGAGGCCGGGCGGCTGCTGGCCGTCCCCTTCTACCTGTTCGCCGGATCCGTCGGGCTGGTCGTCGTCGCCGGGCTGGCCCGTATCCTCGTCGAGGGCGGCCTGCCGCACGCCCCGTCGGCGCCCGGCGTCATCCCGCCGGGGCAGCCGGGGGAGGGGCTGCTGTACGGCGCGTCCCTGTTCATCCTGTTGCGCGCCTTCGCCAACGGCGGGTCCTCGCTGACCGGGCTGGAGGCGATCTCCAACGGCGTCGGCGCCTTCAAGGAGCCCACCGGCCCGAACGCGCGTACCACCATGACGGTCATGAGCTGCACCCTGGCCGTCCTCGTCGGCGGCATCGCGGTGCTCGCGCACTACACCCACGCCCTGCCGTACACCGACGGCAGCCCCACCGTGCTCGCTCAGGAGGCCCGGCTGGTCTTCGGCGAGGGCGGGCTCGGCACCGCCGTGTTCGTGTTCGTGCAGCTCGCGACCGCGCTGATCCTCTATACGGGCGGCAACACCTCGTTCACCGGTTTTCCGTACCTCGCGAGTTTCGTCGCGGAGGACCGCTTCCTGCCGCGCGCCCTCACGCGGCGCGGCCACCGGCTGGCCTTCTCCAACGGCATCCTCGCCCTCACCGCCGTCTCGATCGTGCTGCTCCTCGTGACCCGCTCCAGCGTGCAGCAGCTCGTCGCCCTGTACGCCATCGGCGTCTTCACCAGCTTCACCATGGGTTCGGCCGGGCTGTGCCGTCATCACTGGGTCGGGCGCGGGCCCGGCTGGCGCCGCAAGGTCGTCCTCACGGCCGTCACCGCCATGGTGTGCGCGCTGGTGGTGCTGATCTTCGCGGTGACCAAGTTCACCGAGGGCGCCTGGCTGGTCGTGGTGGCCTTCCCGCTCGGGGTGTGGGCGCTGATCCGGATCAACCGCCGCTACCGGGCCGAGGCCGCGGCGCTGTCGGCCCTCCACACGCCCGCCGAGCCGCTGGGGCCGCCCACGGCGGTGCTCGTCCTGGTCAACTCGGTGGACCTGGCCGCGCTCAAGGCGCTCAGGTACGGCCTGGGCCTGCGCCCCAAGCAGATCAAGGCCGCCCACATCGCCGTGGACAGGCAACTGGCGGAGCGGCTCCAGCGCACCTGGACCCGCGTCACCGGCCTGCCGCTCGACCTGGTCGACTGCCCGGACCGCCGGGTCGCGACCGCCGCCGCCCGGCTGGCCTCAAGCCTCGGGTCCGACGTCACCGTGCTGATCCCGCACGGGATCTACGCGCCCGTCATCGGCCGCCTGATGCACGGGTGGACCGCCGACCACATCGCCCGACACCTGGCCCGGGTCCCGGGAGTGACACCCCTCGTCATCCCGTACGACGTCGTGGACGTGCGCTGAGCACCAACGGGTAGGTCGCCGCCGTCGCCGTCACCATGAGCGCGCAGGCCAGCAGTGCCCAGCCGACGCCCTGCGCCCGCACCAGCACGGCACCGGCGAAGGCGCCGAGCAGCATCGCGGCCACCGAGGACACCCGGCGGGCGGCCCTGGGGTTGTCCCCTCCGGCCAGGGTCGAGTCCGAGGCGAGGCCGGTCAGCGTCTGCGTCAGCACCGTCGTGGTCATGTCGGGGACGTGCAGGCGGCGGACCGTGCCATTGCGCAGCCCCATCGCGAAGGCGAGGACGGCGATCAGCAGCAGGTCGGCGGCGAGCGCGAAGGCCAGCACCGCGGCGACGGCCTGCAGCGCCGCCTCGGCGGCCAGCGCGCCGCGCAGCCACTCGGACGGGAACCGTTCGCGAAAGCGCAGTTCGGCGCGGCCCGCGCACACCGAGCCGGCCAGGAACGCCGCCAGCGACGACAGCGAGCGTTCGATGGAGAATCCCGGCGCCCCTGCCAGCGCGAAGCCGATCACCACCACGTTGCCGGTCATGTTGGCCGTGAACACCTGTCCGAGCCCGAGGTAGGAGATGGCGTCGACGAAGCCGCTGACCAGCGTCAGCGTGACCAGGGTGGGCGGGTAGCGGCTATCTCCGGCCGTGGTCACGGCACGGGGCCCTCGTGATCGTCCCGCCCGCCGCGCGGACGGGGCCGCTCCTGCGGTGGCACCGTCGGAGCCGGGCGGGTTCAGGGCGGTCGCCCCATGGTCGTGGGCGACCGCCCTGTCCGGTTCGCGGCACTCGGCTCGCGATCAGCCGAGAGCCCTCATCAGCTGGGCCTTGTTCATCTTCGACCGGCCCTGGATATTGCGGCGCCTGGCCTCGGCGTAGAGCTGGTCGCGAGTGCGCTCCGCCATGGCCGAGCGGGTGCGGCTCATGGGCTTCGCCGAGCGGGTCCGGCTCGTTGGCTTCGCCGTGGCGCGGCTCGCGGGCTTCGCCGTGGCGCGGCTCATGGGCTTGGCCGTGGCGCGGCTCGCGGGCTTGGCCGTGGTGCGGCTCACGGGCTTCGCCGTGGTGCGCGAGGTGGTGCGCGTGGCGGTGCGGGTGGTGGCGGTCCTGCCCCGCGCCTTCGTGGCCGAGTGAGTCGCCTTCTTGGCGCTCTTGCCGGCGTGTTTGTGTTTCGGGCTTGATCCCCGAGGCATGGTGTCATCCTTTCGCGGGATGGTCTTCTACCAGCCCCTTGCCCGGCAAATCCTTATGCGTCACCCCAATATCGGATAAAAAGGATTAAGGGCGTTGAGTCGCTTTTGGCGGTCTATCTTGTCTTCTGTTCCCCATTCGGGTCCGGTCAGGCGCCCGCCCGGCTCCGGGTGGAACCGGGCGGGAACCCCGCATCAGGCGGCGGCCAGCGGCCTCCAGGACACCACCGTGATCGCCGCCATCGCGGCCGACGCGGCCCAGAAGGTCGCGGTGACGCCCGCCACCTGGCCCACCAGCCCGCCGAGCAGCGAACCGGCCGCCGCGCCACCCACCTGGACCAGCGAGTACACGCTGCCGACCCGGCCGCGCAGCCCGTCGGGCACCGACCGCTGCAACAGCGTGGCGACGATGATCCCCCAATTGACGCCGTGCGCCCCGAACACCGCGAGGACGGCGCCCGCGAGCAGCGGCTCGGTGGTGGCCGCGAGCACGGCGTGCGTGACGACCTCCACCACCAGCCCGCCGCGCAGCAGCACCCTGGCCGGTACGGCCCGCTGCACCCGGGCGGACAGGAACCCGCCGACCAGCCCGCCCACGCCGAACGCCGCGAGCAGGAACCCGTACCCCGCCGCAGCCAGCCCCAGCCGCTCCCGCGCCAGCAGTGCGAAGACGGCGAACGCGGCGCAGAAGGCCACGTTCGCCACCCCCATCGTGACCGCCAGCGTCCGCAGCAGCCGGTGCCGCCACAGCCACCGCAGCCCGGCCCGCACGTCCTCGCGGACACGGCCCGTCGCCGTGCCACGTGGCGGCCGGACCCGCATGGCCGCGATCAGCGCCGCCCCGGCCAGGAAGGTGATCGCGTCCACCGCGAACGGCAGCGCCGCCGCCGAGGCGAACAGCCACCCGCCGAGCGGCTTGGACAGGATCTGGTTGCCCAGCACGGTGGTGGTGGCCAGGCGCGAGTTCGCGATCGTCAGCCGGTCGGCGGCGACCGTCGCGGGAATCAGGGCGCCGAACGCGGTGTCCGCGAGCGTCTCACCCACGCCGAGCAGGAAGAACACCGCGTAGATGAGCGGAATGGACACCGCGGAAGCGGCGATCGCCACCGCCAGCCCGGCCACCGCCAGCCCTCTGAGGACGTTGACGACGATGATCAGCCGCCGCCGGTCGAGCCGGTCGACGTAGACGCCGCTGAGCGGCGCCACGAGCAGCCAGGGCAGTTGCTGGGCGAAGGCCGCGCCGGCGACCAGCAACGGCTCGCCGGTCAGGGAGGCGACGAGCAGCGGGCCGGCCGCGAGGGTGATGCCGTCGCCGAGGTTCGACACGGCGGAGGCGGCCCACAACCTGGTGAAGTCCGCGCCGAGACGCGCGGACCTGAGAGCACGCAAAACAGAGCTCCTCGATCATGAGAAACGGTCATCGACTGCTGACCGCCCCCAGCGGGAGCGCCTGCCTGCGCGAACTCAGCGGGCGCGCCCCCGCTTGGAAGCGGTGACGGGATGCTCGCTGCTCATGTGTACCTCCGGCCGCTCGACTGCTGTTCGACCGCTTAGGGTAACGGCCGCTAGCCCCTGACCGACAGGGCGTGGTGGAAGACGTTTCGCGGATCCCAGCGCCGTTTCACCCGCTGCAGCCGCGCGTAGTTGTCGCCGTAGTAGAGGGTCGACCACGGCGCCCCCGAGGTGTTCCAGTCCGGGTCGGCGTGGTCGATGTCCGGGTAGTTGATGTAGGCGCCGCCGCAGTTGCCGCCCGGCACCGGCACCCCGCCGGTCCCGGCGAAGGTGTCGCGGTGGAAGCTCCGCACCCACGCGAGCTGCTCCTTCCCGTCCTGGCCCTCCTCCCAGTTGCCGAGATGCAGCATCTTGAGCATCGACGAGCGTTCCACGGTCGCGGTGGCCCCCGGCGCGACGGTGTTGACCCGCCCGCCGTACGACAACAGCCACAGCAGCCCGTGCGGCCGGTCGAGGTGGTCGTAGGCGACGTCGGCCTGCCGGTCGGTCAGGCGGCTGCGCAGGTAGGCGGACTTGCCCTTGTAGCGCCCCTGCTCGGACTCGGCGCCGAGCGAGAGCGTACGGACGGCCTTGAACCACGGCATGGTCGTGTACGGCGGGACGAACACCTGCGGCGTCACCCCCTCGGCGACGGTGGCGAAGTAGCCGTCGAGCAGTTCGCGCGCGCCGCGCACGCCCGCGTCCACCTGCGTCGGCATGACGATCCCGCCGGGGTCGGCGCCGGGCTTGCGGCCGGGGATCAGCAGCGAGCCCCACAGGGCCGCCGCCGGCGTCCCCGCCGCGCTGTTGCGTTCGTGCCATTCGCCGTGGTTGCGCAGCAGCCTGCGGAAGGACTCGCGGCTCAGGTCCTTCCACGACCAGATCGCGATGCCCGACAGGACCGACGCGGGCGGCTTGGGCAGCAGCGTGCGGGGGTCGCGGCCGCGCGCGGCCGGATCGCGCAGCCAGTAGCGGGTGACGACGCCGAAGTTGCCGCCCCCTCCGCCGGTGTGGGCCCACCACAGGTCGTGGTGGGGGTCGTCCGGGTCGCGGGTGGCGACGACGGCGCGGGCCCGACCGCCGCGGTCCACGACCACGACCTCGACCGCTTCAAGGTAGTCGACGGTGAGCCCGTGGAGCCTGGACAGCGGCCCGTAGCCGCCGCCCGCGATGTGCCCGCCGGCGGACACGCCCCCGCATTGCCCGCCGGGCAGCGTCACCCCCCAGCCGAGGTAGAGGGTCCGGTACGTCTGCATCAGCGTGGCCCCCGCCTCGACGAGGAACGCCCCGCGCTTCTCGTCGAAGCGGACCTCGTTCATCTCGCACAGGTCGATCACCACCTGCGCGCCCTCGCCGACGAAGTTCTCGTAGCAGTGCCCCCCACTGCGTACGGTGACCCGCCGCCCGGCCCGCACCGCCTCCTGGACGGCCCCGACCACCTGCTCGGTCGAGCCGACGACGTGGAAGTACTCGGGACGCGGCTGGAAGCGCTCATTGGTCCTGCGGACCGCCAGGTCCTCGTATCTGGGGTCGTCCGGCCGGACCACGACCGCCTTCACGGCCGCCTTCTGGGCGTGCGCCGCCCCTGCGGGCGCCAGGCCCGCCGCTGCGATGCCGCCTCCGACGACGGCCGTGCTTCCGATGAACCCCCTGCGGGTTACCTCGCTCATGCGTTCGACGCTAGGCGCGCGTGGCGGCCAGGAGAATGCACCTCGCTGCACGACAGGGGTGGACCTAGGGACACCCTTCAGTGGTGGAAACCGGGGCGCTGCGGGGCGCCCGCGCCCCTGCGCAGCCGCTCGACCGAGCGGCCGAGATCGTCGGCGAGCAGCGCCACCTCGTCGCGGCCGACGCCGTGCCTGACCAGCACCCGCTGGATGACGGTGTCCTGCCTGGCGGGCGGCAGCGGGTAGGCCGGTACCTGCCAGCCCCTGGTGCGCAACTGCTCGGTGAGATCGTAGAGGGTCCACCCGTCGGCGGGGGCGGCCAGCGTGTAGGAGACGCCGGGCAGGCCGCCGGTGCCGTCGTACAACAGCGTGAACAGGCCCAGGTCGGCGATCCGCTCGCCGAGGTAGCGGGCGGAGTCCGCGCACGCCTGGTGGACCTTGCGGTAGCCGTCGCGGCCCAGGCGCAGCAGCAGGTAGTACTGGGCGATGATCTCGCCGCCGGGCCGGGAGAAGTTCAGCGCGAACGTCGGCATGTCGCCGCCCAGGTAGCTGACCCGGAACACCAGGTCGTCGGGCAGCATCCGGGCCGTGCGCCACACGATCCAGCCGACGCCGAGCGGGGCCAGGCCGTACTTGTGACCGGAGGAGTTGATCGAGGCGACCCGTTCGACGCGGAAGTCCCAGGCGAGCTCCGGCTGCACGAACGGCGCGACGAAGCCGCCGGAGGCGGCGTCCACATGGATGGGCACGTCGAGGCCGGTGTCGGCCTGGATCGCGTCCAGCTCCGCGGCGAGTTCCGCGACGGGCTCGTAGTCGCAGGTGAAGGTGACGCCGAGGATGGCGACGACGCCGATCGTGTTCTCGTCGACGTACGAGCGGAGCTGGTGGGGCTGCAGGCCGGTCGCGTTCGGCTCCAGGGGCACCTGGCGTAGTTCGACGTCGAAGTAGCGGGCGAACTTCTCCCAGCAGATCTGGACGGGCCCGCACACCAGATTGGGCCGGTCGGTGGGTTTGCCCGCCTTGCGGCGGCGCTCGCGCCAGCGCCATTTCAGCGCGAGTCCGCCGAGCATGGCGGCCTCGCTGGAGCCGGTGGTGGAGCAGCCCATGGTGGCGTGCCCCTCGGGGGAGTTCCACAGGTCGGCGAGGATCTGCACGCAGCGCCGTTCGATCTCGGCGGTCTGCGGGTACTCGTCCTTGTCGATCATGTTCTTGTTGAGGCTCGTGTCCATGAGCCGGTGCACCTGCTCGTCGTTCCACGTGGTGCAGAACGTGGCGAGGTTCTGGGCGGCGTTGCCGTCGAGGAGGAGTTCCGAGCGCAGCAGTTCGTAGACGGCCCACGGGTCGTTCTCGGTGTCGGGCAGCCGGAACTTCGGCAGCGCGTTCTCACTGAGCGGCGTCGTGTAGACATCGTCCTTCCAGGACTCGGTGCCGGTGACAGCGTGCAGTGCCATCGTGAATCGCCCCCTCACCTGGGGTCATACCTTCCGGTCTGCGGCTTCAACCCATGAGTGTCCGGATTCGGAGAGTTGGCGAAAATGGGGCCATGTCCTCCGAAGTCCGATACCGGGTGGCCGCCGAGGCCGGTCTCGCGGCCGGGGTCGCGCTGCTGACGGCGCTGCTGGCCCACCACGCCGTCTGGCTGACCTGGCCCACCATGACGACGCTCGCCGACCCCGCGCCCCTGGCCCTCGCCGCCGGGCTCGCCGTCGCCCTGGTCCTCGTACGGCGCCGCCTGCCCACCCTGGCGCTGCTGGCGGCGGCACTGCTGTTCGGGCGCTTCATCGAGACCGGCGTCGCCGTGGCGGTCATCGCCTACGCCGCCGCCGCCCGTGCCCCGGTCAAGACCTATGTCGTGGCCGCCGCGCTTCCGGTCGGGCTGTCCCTGCTGCTGGCCCCGCCGCACACCTGGCGCCAGATCGCCGTGGTGAGCGTCACGATCTCGCTGGTCTGCGTCGCCCTGCCCGCCCTGCTCGGCCTCGTCCTCGTCCAGCGCGAACGCCTGCTGCGCGCCCTGCGGGAGCGCAACGAGGTCCTCGAACGCGCCCACGAACTGACCGCCGCCCAGGCCCGCCTGCTGGAACGCTCCCGGATCGCCCAGGAGATGCACGACCTCATCGGCCACCGCCTGAGCCTCGTGTCCCTGTACGCGGGCGGTCTGGAACTCAGCGCCGACCCGCCGCTGGCCGAACGCGCCCGCCTGGTGCGCGACACGGCGGCCACGGCGATGAGCGAACTGCGGACCGTCCTCGACGTCCTGCGCACCGACCGGCCCGGCGACGGCGTCACCGACGCCACCGGCACCCGCGCCGACCTCGAAGCACTCGCGGCCGAGTCACGAGCGACCGGCACCCCGGTGGCCTTCGCCTGGAGCGGGCCGGACATCGGCGGGGAGCACCGGGCCGTCCGCATCGCCGCCCACCGGCTGGTGCGCGAGTCGCTGACGAACCTGCACCGGCACGCGCCCGGCGCCTCCTGCGCGGTCGAGGTGTGCCACGAGCCCGGCGGGCTCGCCGTCCGCGTGGAGAACGACCGGCCCGCCGGGCCCCGGCGGGAGCGGAGCGGCGGCACCGGACTGACCGGGCTCGCCGAGCGGGTGCGCCTGCTCGGCGGCACGTTCGCGGCCGGGCCCACCCCGGAAGGCGGGTTCCTGGTGCGGGCCGTGCTGCCCTGGGACGGCACCCGTACCGAGGAGGAGAGCGCGCCGGCCGCGCCGCCCGGCGCGGCCGGGCGGCGGCCGGGCCGATGGCAGCGGGTGAGCGGGTACGGGGTGCACGCCGCCGCCCTCGCGGCGGTCGCGGTGCTGCTCATCGCCGTGGTGTCCTACCTGCCGATGCCGTCGCGCGTCGCCATGATCGAGCTGGGCATGTCCGACGCCGGGTTCCGCCGCTCGGCCGTCGACTCGGAGCCGGTCGCCGAACTCGCCGTCGCCGGGCACGAGCCGCCCCGCCCGCCGGGCTCGCACTGCTGGTACTTCTACGCGGGCTACGACATCGCCGCCGACCCGGTGCGCGTCGCCCGCTACTGCGTCGGCGGCGGCCGCATCGTGGACCGGCGGGTCATCACCGTCCACGTCGGCTCCTCCGGCCGGGGAGAATGACGGCATGCCACCCATCCGCGTCCTGCTCGCCGACGACGAGGCCCTGCTCCGGACCGGCGTCCGGCTCATCCTGGAGCACGCCGACGACGTCCGGGTGGTGGCGGAGGCCGCCGACGGCGCGGAGGCCGTCGCCCAGGCGCTCGCCCACACCGTGGACGTGGCGCTGCTCGACATCCGCATGCCCGTCATGGACGGCCTGGCCGCCGTCGCCGAACTCGCCCGCGCGGCCCCCGGCGTGAAGACGCTCGTCCTGACCACGTTCGGCGAGGAGGACAACCTGGCCGAGGCGCTCCGCGCGGGCGCGGCGGGCTTCCTGCTCAAGGACACCGGCCCGCAGGAGCTCATCCACGCGGTCCGCACCGTGGCGGGCGGGCACGCCATCCTCGCCCCCCAGCTCACCCGCTGCCTCATCGACCGCTACGTCGGCCAGAGCGGCAGGGACGCCGGCCGGCTCGTCGAGGGGCTGTCGAAGAAGGAACGCGAGGTGCTGCTGCTGCTCGGTGCCGGGCGCTCCAACGCCGAGATCGCCAAGGACCTGTACATGGGGGAGGGGACGGTGAAGACCCACGTCAGCCGCATCCTCGCCAAGCTCGGCTGCGGCAACCGGGTGCAGGCGGCGATCATCGCCCACGACGCCGGGATCCTGGCCGATCGTTGACACGGCACGGCCGATCGGCAGATACCGGACCGGGCGTGTCGTCTCCAGGGTGGGAGCCATGCTCCAGACCCTCACCGCGCTGCTGGCCGCCTCCGCCGTCGGCCTCGGCGCGCTCACCCCGCCCGCCACCGCCCCGCCCGCCGCCTCGCCCGCTGCCGGCCGGTCAGCGGCCGGTCAGTGGCGGGTCAGCGGCCGATCGAGCGCAGGTAGGCGCCGAGATCCTCGGCCGCCTTGACGTTGCGGGGGCCGCTGACCGCGTCGCCGTACGACATGACCAGGTAGCGCCGGTTCTGCACTGCGGGGATCGAGCGGAGTTGCGGCAGCGACTCCAGGAAGGCGATCTTGTCCTTCGCGGGCCGGTCGGCGTAGTCGACGATCACGATGACCTCCGGCCTGGCCTTCACCACCGGCTCCCAGCCGACCGTCGTCCAGCCCTTGCGCAGGTCGGCGAAGACGTTCACGCCCCCCGCCGACTCGATGACGTCGTGCGGCGCGGCGTGGCGCCCGGCCGTGAACGGCTGGTCGGTGCCGGAGTCGTAGACGAACACCCGGGCCGGTGAACCGCCCGCAGGCCAGGTCTTCCTGAGGGCGGCGATCCGGCCCTTCAACTCGGCGACGAGCGCGGTGGCGCGCTCCTCCACGCCGAAGACGCGCCCGATGTTGGCCAGGTCGGTGTACAGCGCCTCCAGCGGCGGCACGTCGAGGCCGGCGCCGCCGTACCCCCAGCAGGTCTCGGTGTGCAGGTAGCTGGCGATGCCGTTCTCCCGCAGCAGCGCGGGGGTGATGCCCCGCTCCTCGCTGAAGCCCGAGTTCCATCCGGCCAGCACCCAGTCGGCCTTCGCGGCGACGACGATCTCGCGGGTGATGCGCTCGGTGCCGAGCCGTTCGACCTTGGCGTAGTCCGCCTTCCACGGGGATCCGGCGATGGCGGGGTCGCCGAGGGCGTTCATGACGTAGCCGCGCATCCGGTCGGCGAGACCGAGCGCGAACATCTTCTCCGCGCCGCTCACGTCGTAGGCGAGGGCGCGCTGCGGGGGCGCGTAGGCCACGTCCTGGCCGCAGTTGGAGACGGTGACGGTGGTCGGCGACGCCGCTGAGGGGGTCACACTGGCGCCGCAGCCCGTGAGCAGCAGCGCCGCCAGCGCGAGCGAGGCGGGACGTTTCATGATCATGTGCGGACTCCTCCGGGGAGGTCGTAGAGAAGCTGGAGGGCCCCGGTGCGCGGATGCGCGACGACCGTGACCGAGACGCCGAAGACGTCCTCGACCAGCTCTGGGGTGAGAACCTCCGCCGGTGCGCCGGTGGCGACCAGCGAGCCGGCACGCAGCACGGCGACGCGGTCGCAGACGGCGGCGGCGAGGTTGAGGTCGTGCAGCGCGGCCAGCACGGTCAGGCCGGAGCCGCGCAGGAAGGACAGCAGCGCCACCTGGTGGCGCACGTCCAGGTGGTTGGTGGGCTCGTCGAGGACCAGCAGGCGCGGCTCCTGGACCAGCGCGCGGGCCACGAGCACCCGCTGCCGCTCGCCGCCGGACAGCGTCAGCACGCTGCGGCCGGCCAGGTGGGAGACGTCCATGCGGGCCATGGCCCCGGCGCACAGTTCGCGCTCGCGGGCGTCGAGCGCGCGGTTGCCGCGCGCGTGCGGCGTCCGGCCGAGGGCGACCACCTCCTCGACGGTGAAGTCGAGTTCGGCGTGGCTGTCCTGGGTGAGCGCCGCGACCGAGCGGGCGCTGTCCCGCAGCGACAGCGTGCCCAGGTCGGCGCCGTCCAGCAGGACGGCGCCGGAGGACGGGCGCAGCGCCCGGTAGACGCAGCGCAACGCGGTGGACTTGCCGCTGCCGTTCGGGCCGACGATCCCGACGATCTGGCCGGGGGCGACGTCGAGGTCGAGGCGTTCGACGAGGGCGCGGCCCGCCCGCTCGACCGACAGGGAACGCAGGGAAAGGATCATCTACCGGCCTCCGAACAGGTAGCCGCGACGGCGGATCAGCACGACGAACACCGGCACGCCCACCAGCGCCGTGAGAACGCCGAGCGGCAGTTCCTCCGGCGCCGCCAGGGTGCGCGCGAGCAGGTCCACCCACACCATGAACACCGCCCCCGCCAGGGGCGTGACGGCCAGCACCCGGCGGTGCGACGAGCCGACCACCATCCGCACCAGGTGCGGCAGCACCAGCCCGACGAAGGCGATAGCGCCGCTGACGGCCACGATCAGGCCGGTCGCCATCGCGGTGAGCAGGAACAGGCCCCGCCGTACGCGCTCGGCGTCCACGCCGAGGCTGGCGGCGCTCTCGTCGCCCAGCGACAGCACGTCCAGCGCCCGCGAGTGCCGCAGCAGCACCAGCACGGTCACCACCACGCCCGCCGTGACCGGCGGCAACGACTGCCAGGTCGCCCCGCCGAGGCTGCCGAGCAGCCAGAACAGCACCGTGCGCGCGGCCTGCCCGTTGGGCGACAGGAACACCAGGACGCTCATCAGCGCCTGGAACCCGTACGCGAGCGCCACCCCGGTCAGCACCAGCCGCAGCGGCGTCAGCCCGAGCGGCCCGCGGGCGGCCAGGTACACGAGGGCCGTCGCGCCGAGCGCGCCGAGGAAGGCCGCCGCCGACAGCGCGTACACTCCGAGGCTCGCAAACAGCCCGAACACCACCACGGCGGTCGCCCCGACGGAGGCGCCGGAGGAGATGCCGAGCACGAACGGGTCGGCCAGCGCGTTGCGCACCAGCGCCTGGACGGCGACGCCGACGACGCCGAGCCCGGCGCCGACGACGGCCGCCAGCAGCACGCGCGGCGTGCGGACGTCCCACACGATGGAGTAGCCGGTGACCTCGTCCGCGCCGATGGTCCCGCCGAAGAGCGCCGCGCCCAGGTGGCGGGCGGCCTCGTCGAGGGGGACGACGGACGGGCCGAGGGAGATCCCGGCCAGGACGGAAAGCAACAAAACGATCAATAGAATCGGCAGCAGCGTGCCGGTTCTCGACATGAGGTCCTCTCGGGCATGGGGCAGCCCAGGACGGCCGCCTGTGGTCGTCGCGGTGGCAGGAGTCGCTCAGGCGGCGGGAGGACCGCGCCGCACCAGCGCGTGCGACAGCCACAGGGGTACGGCGTCGGCCGCGACCCGCTCCGGCTCGACCGGGCGCGGTTCCGCCCGGGTCGGTGAGACGTCGTGGCGGCACAGGTACCAGACGACGTGGGCGGCCAGCCTGCGCAGCAGCGCCCACAGCGCGACCTCGCCCCGCTCCAGCCACCACGCGGTCAGCACGGTCGCGAGCGTGTGCAGGAGCAACATGCCGAGACCCGGCGAGAGCCCCGAGTGCGGCTCGCTCACGTGGACGGCGGGCGCGGGGTCGAGAGAGGAGAACAGCAGGTGGGAACCGAGCTGCCCGGAGGCGAGCACCACCATGATCGCCGGAAGCGGGCGCTCGCGGCCCGTGGCGGCCAGGCCGATCGCCAGGCCCCCGCCCACCGCCAGGACGAACGCCTGGAGGGGCACGGTGCCGCCGCCCATGAGGTGGGCGGCCGCCGCCAGTCCCGCGCACACCACGGCGAAGACCGCCGAACGGGCGGCGCGCAGGGTCGGGTCGGCGGGCATCCCACGCATCATGCCACGAACCGGACCGGTCAGAGGAGGGCGGGTAGGGTGACTGCCATGGGGGTGTTACGGCATGCGCTCGACGTGCGCGTACCCTCGGCCCCCGGCAGCGAGCGGCCGTTGCTGCGCCTGTGGCCCTTCGCCGTCTTCGCCGCCCTCCTGACCGTCCTCAACGCGGTGATCTTCGCCGGCGAGGCCGGGTTCGGCGCCCTGTCCGTCCCCGCCGCGCTGATCGCCGGCTACCTCGGCCACCTCAGGACCCTGCGGCGCCGCGACACCCTGCGGGTGGCGGCGGAGTTCGGGCGGCGGCAGGTCCTCGAAGAGCGCGCCCGCATCGCCCGCGAACTCCACGACATGGTCGCCCACCACATGTCGGTGATCGCGGTGCGGGCCGCCAGCGCGCCGTACCGGATCGACGGCGGGGTGGGGGAGGGGGCCGCCAGGGAGTTCGCCGACCTCGGCGGCGCCGCCCGCGAGGCGCTGCGCGACATGCGCCACCTGCTCGGCGCCCTGCGCGGCACCGACGTTGCGCCGGAGACCGCGCCGCAGCCCGGCCTGTCCGACCTCGGCGCGCTCGTCGACACGGTACGCCGGGCGGGCCTGCCGGTGACCCTCGCCTGCGAGACGGCCGAGCCGACCCCGGTCCACTCGCTGACCGCCTACCGGATCGTCCAGGAGGCGCTGAGCAACGTGGTCAGGCACGCACCGGGCGCCGCCACCAGCGTCGCCGTCCGCGATGACGCCGGCACGCTGGTGATCGAGGTGGAGAACGCGCCCTCGGCCGGTGGGGTCGTGGCGCAGCCGGGCTCCGGCCTGGGGCTGATCGGCATGCGGGAGCGGGTGGCGGCGCTGGGCGGCGGGCTCACGACCGGTGTCGTGGACGGGGGCGGCTTCGCCGTACGGGCGTGGTTGCCGAAAGGAGACGAGTGATGATCACGGTGCTGGTGGCGGACGACCAGGCGATGATCAGGGCCGGGTTCTCCGCCCTGCTCGCCGCCCAGCCCGACCTCCGGGTGCTCGGCGAGGCCCCCCGGTCCCGCTCCTGAGGGGACGCCGCCGACGGGGACCCTCTTCCTAGGGTCGCCGCATGAAGAGAGTGAACGCCTCCTCGTCCGGCACGACCGCCGAGTAGTCGAAGGCGCCCTCCTCCGAGTCGATGTCGTGGAACCTGCGCCACACGCGCTCGCCGTCCACCAGGATCGGCTGCTCGTAGTCCACGAACCGCTTGCCGGGAGCCTCGGCCAGCGCCTCCGCGTGGTGCAGCAGCGTGAGCGTGTCCAGCGGCGCGCCCAGCAACAGCACCCTGCCGCCCAGAGCGACCAGGCGGGCCAGCGGGCTGCCGGGGCCGTGCGGGTCGTCCCACGGATGCTCGTCCATCAGTTCGGCCGCCGCCGGTGCTATCCCGTGTCGGGGCGCGACCGGTTCCGGGCCGCCGCTTCGGAGCGGCGTACCTTCCTGCGGCGTACGGCGAAGGTCACGTCGATGGCCGCGATGACGGCCAGCGGGATGGCCAGCGCCGTGATCGCCCGGACCTCGACGATCAGCCCCACCGCCCCGAGGACCAGCAGGAACGCCAGGACGGCCAGCCCGATGCGCACGTGCAGCACGCTCCGGGAGTATGACTGTTTCTTGTTATACAACATGAGAAACCCGTGCCCCGAGTGATTTGTCCGCTAACGCGAACGTCGCACCTCCCGGCTCGCCGGGCATCTCGTGGTGTGCTCAAGGATGGAAGACGCTGACCCCGCCCGGCCCGACGAGCAGCCCGACGACGATCAGCACGGCACCCCACAGGAGCTGCCGCCGGGCGAGGATCGTGTAGACGCCGGAGACGACGAGGACGACCGCAAGAATCCACAGCAAAGTAGCCATGACCCGGCACTGCCCTCCGAAGGCGGCGTTTAACATCGGGGCGGTGCCCGCGCCTTGCCTCGGACCCGCGAACCCGGAAAACTCGTTCCGCACGGCTGGACGGCCGGACTCGTAGGCAGGAGCGGGTGTGATGACCGAGCACGGCGGCGAGGTGCGCAACGAGGTGTCCGGCCACGTGGGCGGACCCGTGGTGCAGGCGGGGCAGATCGGCAGCGTGGTCTTCCACACCCCCTCCGGCCCGCCCGTCGAGATTCCCCGGCAGCTTCCGCCGCCTCCGCGCGGTTTCGTCAACCGGGCCGTCGAACTCGCCGCCCTCGACGACCTGCTGAACGCCGACCTGCTGAACACCGACGGCGGCGCGGGCGTCCCGCTGACCGTGGTGGTGAGCGGCCTCGGCGGCGTCGGCAAGAGCGCGATCAGCCGCCGCTGGGCCCACGGGGTCAGCGACCGCTTCACCGACGGGCAGCTGTACGCCGACCTGGAGGGCTACCGCCACGGCGGCGGCGTCGAGGTCGGCGACGTCCTCGGCGGCTTCCTGCGCTCCCTCGGCGTCCGCGAGGAATGGATCCCGGCCGGGCTCGCCGAACGGGCGGCCCTGTTCCGGTCCAGGACCGCGGGGCGGCGGCTGCTCGTGCTCGTCGACGACGCCCACCACGCGGCGGAGGTCGTGCCGCTGCTGCCGCCGTCGGCGACCAGCGCGGTGGTGGTCACCAGCCAGCGCCGCCTCGGCGGGCTCGTCGTGGACGGCGCACGCTCGATCCCGCTGACCCCGCTCACCCTCGACGAGAGCCTCCACCTGCTGTCGAACCTGGTCGGCGCCGACCGCATCGCGGCCGAGCCCGCCGCCGGGGCGGAACTCGCCCGGCTGTGCGCGGGACTGCCGATCGCGCTGCGGGTGGCCGGGGCCCGGCTCATCCAGCGGCCGAGCAGACTCGTGAGCAAGCTCGTCGCGGAACTCGCCGACGGCAGGCGCCGCCTCGAACGGCTCAGCGCAGAGGGCGACCTGTCGGTCGAGGCGGTCTTCGAGACGGCCTACCGGGGGCTGCCGTCCGTGCCCGCCCGCCTGTACCGGCTGCTCGGGCTGCTGCCGCTGACCACGTTCTCCGCCGGGCTCGCGCAGGCCGTGCTCGGCCGCGAGGCCGAGCCGTACCTGGAGACGCTGCTCGAAGCCCATCTGGTGGAGGAGCCACTGCCCGACCGATTCCGCCTGCACGACCTGGTCAGACTGCACGCGGCCCGCTGCGCCGAACGGGAGGAGCCGGTCGCCGACCAGGAGGCGGCGCTGCGCGCGGCGGCGTCCTGGTACCTCGGCGCCGTCTCCGCCGCCGACCGCGCGATCATGGGCGACCGCGTACGGCTGGCACCCGAACCCCCCGCACCGGCCGAGCCGTTCGGCTCCTCCGGCGAGGCCCTCGACTGGCTCGAAGCCGAACGCGGCAACCTGCTCGCCCTGCTGCGCCTAGCCGCGAGCGCGGGCTGGCACGAGTTCGTCTGGCAGTGCGCCGAGGCCCTGTGGGCGCTCTACCACCAGCGCAAGCACTACGCCGACTGGCTGGAGACCAGCAGGCTCGGCGCCGAGTCCGCCCGCGAGCTCGGCTACCACGCGGCCGAGGCCCGCATGCGCAACCAGCTCGCCCGCGCGTACATCGAACTGGCCGACTTCCCCACCGCCGGCCGCGAACTGGACGCGGCCGCAGGCGCCGCCGAGGCCGCGGGCGAGCCGCTGCTGCGCGCGATCGTGCTGGAGTCGTTCGGGCAGGCCGAGCTCGCGCAGAACCGGCCGGAGGCCGCCGCCGAACGGTTCACGCGGGCGCTGGAGATCCACGAGGCGATCGGCCGCCGCCGGGGCATCGGCATGCAGAGCTACCATCTCGGCCTGGCCCACACCCGGGCCGGTCACGCCGAGGAGGCCGTCGCCGCCTTCCAGCGCGCCATGTCGATCATGGAGGAGCGGGACGACGAGCTCAGCCAGGGCAAGATCGCGATCGAGCGGGCCGTCGCCCTGCGGCACCTCGGCCGCGGCGCGGACGCCGCCGCCAGCGCTCGGCAGGGGCTGGCCGTCATGCGCGAACGCCGGGTGGCGGCCAAGCAGATCAAGGCCCTGCGCATCCTGGCCGACCTCGCCGCCGACGACGGCGACCGCGAGCAGGAGCGCCGGTGCCTGGAACAGGCGCTGTCGGTCGCGCTGGCGTCGGGCAACCAGGCGGAGGCCGACCTTCTGCGGGAACGGCTGACCTGACCGGGGCCGGCGACCTAACCGGCCGGGTGGGTGACCGACACCGGGAAGCTGCGCGGGCCGATGCCGACGGACAGCAGCCCGGCCGGGTCGCGGCCCGCGGCGGCCCAGCCGTACAGGACCGGGGGCAGGCAGCGCGGATCGAGCCCGCCGCCGGGCGCGCGGGCGAGCAGCGTCCCGGCGCCGCCGCGCAGGCTCATCCGCACCAGTCCGTCGCCGGTGACCGAGGCGGGGGGNGCCGCCGCGCCCGGGTAGCGCAGCAGCGTCTCCTGCAACCACTCCGCCGGGCGGTCGCGGCCGATGACGACCGAGGCGCTTTCCAGCAGCCGCCGGTCGAGATCCTCCTCGTCCACGACCAGGTGAGGGTCCGGCTCCGCCGCCCCGGTGCGGGCGGCGGCGGGAAACCGGCGTAGTACGGCGTGGCCGTCGCCCTCGAACCGCACCTGCGCCAGGAACGCCGTCACCTCCTGCCGCTCGGCGCGCGGCTCGGGCAGGGGGATCTGGACGACGGGGCCGGGCGGGCTCGGCAGCTCCATGAGCCGGTAGGCGAGCCGCCGCAGACGCTCCTGGGCGGCGCCGAGCCCGGCCAGTGTGCGGCCGGTCGTCTCCGCGTGGGCGCCCGGACGGTGCGCCGTCACCGCGAGCCCGATCTGCTTGAGCAGGTCGCGGCGGCGGTCGAGCCTCGGCAGGCTGCGGCTCAGCTCGGCCGTCGGCGAGCGCGGGTCCAGTTCCTCGTGCTCGCGGCCGGAGGAGGCCAGCAGGGTGGGGCGGTCGAGGGCGGCGCCGTAGAAGGTGACCGAGCCGTGGTCGCCGACCACCACGTCGGAGGCGATCAGCGCCGCCTGCCAGCCGTGCTCGGGCGGGATCAGCGCCAGCCCGGCGGCCCTGGCGTCGGCCAGCCACAGGCGTACCTGCAGGCCCCCGTATTTCTTCCAGACGTTCGGGTGCGCCACCACCGCCACCCGGAACTCATCCAGCGGCAGCTCGCTCGACAGCCGCGCGGGCAGGTCGCGGCCCGCGCCGAGCAGCGAGTGCTCGCCCCAGGTCGAGCTGACCAGCACCAGCGTGCCGCCGGGCGGGACGTCGAGCGCGCGCCGGTAGCGGTCGCGGCGGGGCAGGTGCGCCACGATGCGGTCGAAGCAGGGGTCGCCGGTGACCACGGCGCGCGGCGCGGCCTCCGGGCAGTAGCGGGCCAGCCGGTCCACCTGGTCGGGGTGCGACAGGGCGATCGCGGAGGGGACGACCGCGCCGTCGCGCATGAGCTGGCTGCGCGCCAGGCCGGAGACCTCGGAGCTGTAGCCGTCGGCAGTCCTGAGCAGCCGGTTGTGGCCGGCGCCGTGCGGCATGAGCAGCAGCGGGGCGTCCAGGCGGTGGAGGTCGCCGTTGGCGGAGGCCGACAGCGCGAGGTCGTAGCGGGTGCCGACGGCCTGCCGCCACGGGATGACGCGGGCCTGGATCTCCTCCAGGTAGGCCAGCAGGCCGTCGTCGAAGGCCGATCCGCTCACGGTGGTGAACACGGTCTGGACGCGGGGGTCCGAGCCGAACACCGGCAGTACGTCGAGGAGCCGCCCAGCCGACGTCAGGTTCCTGGCCACCGCGAGAACGTGCTTGCGGGCCCTGACGGTGGTCCAGCGGTCGTGGTCCACACCCCTCCAACCGGCGGCAGAACAGTATGGGTCGCATCCTATGAGCCTGTGGAGGCGGTGGCCACCGGCGTTGTCGTGAGTCCGGGACCGCCCATGATCAGCTCTGGTAGCTTTGCGCCACATGGGGGAAACGCTGTCACGGCGGAGCAAAGCCGTGCGATTAGCCGCCGCGGGAGCGGTACTCATCGCGCTCGGTCACGGAACCGTCGCGGGCGATGACGATCTTTTCCCGCTGGGGCCGATGGTCCAGTACGCCTTCAGCATCCCGCCGGACGGAGAGATCCGGTCGCTGTTCATGGCGGCCGAGACGGCGGCGGGCACCCGCGTCGAGATTCCCATCGAGCCGAGCCATGTCGGCATCCGCCGCGCCGAGCTTGAGGGTCAGCTGACCCGCTACGTCGGCGATCCGTCGTTGCTCCAGGAACTGGCCAAGGCGTACTCACGGCTGCAGCCGCAGGCGCCGCGCCTGACGAAGCTGTACGTCATCACCAAGGTGATCAGCCTGAAGGACCGGCGCCCCGCCTCCACCCGCGACGTCGTGAGGGTGTCATGGTCGGTGCGGTGAGCCGCTGGTGGTTCTCCCCGGTCCCGGTACGGCGGATCGCCGTCCTGCGCGTCGTCGTCTACCTGTTCCTGCCGGTGGACATGCTGCTGTTCACCGGCGGCGTCTGGGGCCACACGCAGACGACGTCCGTCTACCAGCCGGTGCTCCTGGCCCGGCTGCTGCACCTGCCCGGGGCCGCTCAGCCGCTGGTGTACATCCTGTTCGCGGTGGTCGTCTGCGCGGGGCTGGTCGCGGCGAGCGGACGGCTGCCGCGCCTGGCGGGGTACGTGGCCGCCTTCGGCTACCTGCAGTGGGCGATGCTGGCCATGTCGTACGGCAAGGTGGATCACGACCATCTCGCCCTGATCGTCACCCTGTTCGTGCTCCCCAGCGTGAGCAGGGCAGGGGAGCAGGCGGCCGGGTGGGCGGTGCGCTGCGTGCAGGTCGCCGTGGTGGCCACCTACTTCCTGTCCGCCTACGCGAAGATCCGCTTCGGCGGGTGGGAGTGGCCGAACGGCGCCACCTTCCAGTGGGCGGTCACCCGGCGCGGCACGTTCTTCGGCCACTTCGTCGCGGGCGTCCCGGGGCTGCTGCTCATCGGGCAGTGGGCGATCCTGCTGTTCGAGGCGGCCTCGCCCATCGCGTTGTTCGTGCGGGGGCGGGCGCTGTACGCGTGCGTGGCGGCCATGCTCGTCTTCCACCTGGTGACCTGGTCGCTGATCACCATCCACTTCCTGCCCCACGTGATCTGCGTGGCCGCGTTCCTACCGCTCGAACGTCTTGGGAAGCGCGCACGCGGCCGTGCCACCGGGCAGACGGGCGCGGTTGTTCGCGACCAGCCGGTATAGCCCGTGCGCGAGCCAGCGCACCGGCGGCAGGCGCATGACCAGCCCCAGCGGGCTCCACGGCAGCCCGGCGTCGATCAGCAGCCGCGCCACCGCCTGGGCGCCGCCGTGCACGCCGCCCTCGGAGATCCACAGCAGCTCGTACTCGGCCCGCTCGCGGGTCACTCCGAGGGCGGCGAGGTCGGCGGACTGCCAGGAGGTGATCCGGGCCCGGGTGCGCAGGTTCCGCCGTACGAAACCGACGCACACCGTACAGAATCCACAATCTCCGTCGAAGACGAGTACGGGTCTCATAGGTGACGAGCCTACGGTGTCCGGACAGCGGTGTCCGGTCAGCGGCGTCCGGGTCAGCGGCGCAGCAACGCCCGGAGGGCCGCCGTGACCGTCTCGGGGTCCTCCTCCGCCATGAAATGGCCGCAGTCCACCGTCGTGTGGACCAGGTCGGCGGTCCACGCCTGCCAGCGGGCCCGCGCGTCGAAGCCGAGCGCCGCCCCCCAGTCCTGCTGCAGTACGGTCACCGGCATCCCCAGCCGCCGACCGGCGGCCCGGTCCACCTGGTCGTGCTCGACGTCGATCGTCGCCGAGGCGCGGTAGTCGGCCACGATCGACGGCACCGCCTCCCGGCAGGCCTCCAGGTAGGCGGCGGCGGGCACCGCCTCGGGACGCCGCGCCCACGTGGACAGGAAATGGCCGAAGAACGCGTCCGGGGCGGCCGAGATCAGCCGCTCGGGCAGGCCGGGCGGCTGCGCCATCAGGTACAGGTGGAAGCCCACGGCCGCCGACGTGCCGCTCAGCACCTCCCACATGTCCAGCGTCGGCAGCACGTCGAGGCAGGCCAGGTGGGTGACGGCGGCCGGATGGTCGAGCCCGGCGCGGAAGGCGACCAGGGCGCCTCTGTCGTGACCGGCCAGCGCGAACCGCTCGTGGCCGAGCGCCCCGGCGAGGGCGACGACGTCGGCGGCCATGGCGCGTTTGGCGTACACACCCGGATGACCGGCCTCCGGTTTGTCGCTGGCGCCGTATCCGCGCAGGTCGGGGCAGATGACGGTGTGGTCGGCGGCGAGATCGGCGGCCACGTGCCGCCACATCAGGTGCGACTGGGGGAAACCGTGCAGCAGGACGAGCGGGCGGCCCGTGCCGCCGACGGCGACGTTGAGGGCGACGCCGTCGGCGACCTGGACGCGTTCGTAGCCGAAACCGGGGATCATGCGCATGCCTTTCTCGTGGGACGCCCCGACTGTGCCAGCGCCGAATCAGCATCCGGTCAGCAACCCTCGTCCGGGCGTGGAGGCCCCCGCGGCTGTGTCGGCGGTGAAACGGCATCCGGTCAGCGACTTCGTCCGGGAGTGGGAGGCCCCGCGACTGTGCCGGCGGTGAAACGGCATCGGGTCAGCGACTCTCGTCCCGGCGCAGCGCGAGGAAGGTCCCTGCGGCTGTGTCGGCGCCGGATCGGCATCCGTCAGCGGTAGCGTGGCGGTCGAGATGGACGGGGAGCGGGTCGCCTTCGGCGTGCTGGGACCGGTGGCGGCCTGGGACGCGCACGGTGGCGCGCTCGCGCTGAAGGGCCCGAGGCATCGGGCGGTCCTGGCCCGGCTGATCGTCGCCCGCCGCCGGGTGGTGCCCGTCGCCCGTCTGGTCGAGGATCTGTGGGAGGACCCCGGTCCTGGCGCGGTGGGCGCGGTGCAGACCTTCGTGGCGGCGCTGCGCCGGGTGCTGGAGCCGGACCGTCCGCCGAGGACGCCCGCGCGGCTGCTGGTCACCGAGGGGCCCGGGTACGCGCTGCGGGCGGCGCCGGACGCCGTCGACGCCTGGCGGTTCGAGGCCGTCGTCCGTGCCGCCGCCGGACTGCCTCCCGAGCGGGCGCTGACCGCGCTGGAGGAGGCGGCGGCGCTGTGGCGCGGGCCCGCCTACGCCGAGCACGCCGACGAGCACTGGGCCCTGGGCGAACGGCGGCGGCTGGCCGAACTCCGGCTGTCGGCGGCCGAGCAGGTGGCCGAGGCCCGGCTGGCGCTCGGGCTGGCCAGGGAGGCGGTGCCGGACCTGGACGCGCACGTCGCCGAACACCCCTGGCGTGAGGACGCCTGGAGGCTGCTGGCCCTGGCGTTGTACCGTACGGGCCGGCAGTCCGACGCGCTCGCGGTGCTGCGGCGGGCCCGCACGATGCTGGCCGGCCAGTTCGGCGTGGACCCCGGCCCCGGCCTGCGCCGCCTGGAGACCGCCATCCTCAACCAGGACCCGGGCCTGGACCCGCGGCCGGAGAAGACGGACCGGTACCTCGACCACGACGAGCTCGACGCGCGCCGGAAACCGGGCCTGGATCTGCGGCCGGAGGACACGGCCGCCCGAAGCAGGGGGAGCGGCGACGAGGACACGGGCGCCGAAGCCGGGGGGAGCGGCGGAGAGGGGACGGCGGCCGACCGGTTGTGGGCGCGGGCGGCCTCCGACTTCGAGCGCACGGTGGAGCCGGGCGCCCGGCTGCGGTCCGCGGTGGGCCTGCTGCGCGACCTCGCCGTCACCGGCGGCGGCGGGCTGACCTCGGCGCGGGAGCACCGGCTGCAGGCCGTGGTCGCGGCGGAGGAACTCGGCGATCCGGAGCTGACCGCCAGGGTGATCGGCGCCTACGACGTACCCGCGATCTGGACCCGCGCCGACGACCCCGAACAGGCACACCGGATCGTGGCCGCCGCCGAGCGGACGCTGGCCGCCCTGACGGAGGGCCGCGAGCCGCTGCGCTGCCGCCTGCTGGCGACCATCGCCGTCGAGTCGCGCGGAACCCGGTCGCCGCGCGGCCCGCAGGCCGCGCGCGAGGCGGAGGAGATCGCCCGCCAGCCGCTCGACCCGGCGCGGCTGGCGTTCGGGCTCAACGGGGTCTTCATGCAGTCCTGCACGCGGGCCGGTCTCGCCGACCGGCGGGACGCCGTGGGCGCCGAACTGGTGGAACTGTCCGAACGGCACGGCCTTGCCACCTTCGAACTGCTCGGTCACCTGATCCGCACGCAGGCGCTCGGGGCGCTCGGCGACCTCGGGACGGCCGACGTCCACGCCGCCGCCGCCGACCGGCTGGCCGCCCGCGACGATCGGCCGCTGGCCCGGGTTTTCACCGGCGGCTACCGGGCCCTCCGGCTGGCCGCCGCAGGGCGGATCGCCGAGGCGGAGGCCGCCTACCGCGCGCTCGCCGACCGGCTGGCGGGCGCGGGAATGCCCGGCGTGACCCACGGCTTCCTGCCACTGGCACTGCTGTGCCTGCGCCTGGCCCGCCTGCCCGGCCCGGCGGGCGGGCTCGGGCCGGTGCTCGCGACGGTCGGTGACGCCGGGGCGGGGTGGGGACCGTACCGGCTGTGGGCGGAGCCGTTCGCGCTGTTGCGCGACGGGCGCCGCGCGCAGGCCCGTGCGGCGTTGCACGCCCTGCCGGAACCGCCCGCCGACCTGCTGTACGAGGTGTTGTGCTGCCTTGAGGTGGCGGTGGCCGCCGAACTGGGCGACCGGGAGCGGTCACGGCTGCTCCACGCCCGGTTGCTGCCCGCGGCGCACGAGGTCGCGGGGGCGGGCAGCGGCCTGGTGACCCTGGGCCCGGTACGCCGGTGGCTCCGCATGTGCGCACCCTGAGCGGGCTCGCTGCGGCCGAGCGAGGCCCGGACGCTGTGGCGGACACGGGGAAGGGCGGCCCGCTCCGGTGAACGGGCCGCCCTTCGTCAGTCAGGGAGCGACTAGCCGATCGCGTAGGCGCGGCGGACGGTCTGGGTGACCGTGTCGCCGTTGCCGTCGGTCGCGCTCGCGCGCAGCGACACGAATCCGGCGGCGGCCGGGTTGGCGATCCGCGCGGCCCAGTGCGGGCCGGCGGCCTTGACCGGGACGGTGGTCCAGGTGGCGCCGTCGTCGGCCGACATCTCCAGGCGCAGGCTCTTCACCTGTGCTTTGGTGGCGCCGGGGTTGCGCTCGGTCCAGATCGGGATCGTGGTGGTGGATCCGGGTTTGGCGCGGTTGTGGTCGTCGAGCCCGTGCGGCGCGAACCGGACGGCGGTCAGCGGCAGCGCCTGCGCCGAGGCGGTACGCGCCGAGCGGAACGTCCACGCCGCCTCCACCGAGGTTGACAGCGTGGAGTGCGGCACCTGGCGGGTGCCGGTCGCGGTCAGCGTGTACGTCGCAGCCTCGGCGGGCAGGGTCGCCTCCACCCCGCATCCGCGCGGGTCGAACACGTAGCACCCCGTGTAGTCGGTCTTGGCGACGACCTGGCCGTCCTTGGCGAGGGTGACGCTGCCGGAGGCGTCGGCGTCCATGCCGGTCCGGCCCCTGGCGGCGTCGCTGAACAGGCGGGCGGCGCTGAAGGCCAGCTTGTCGCCGTCGCGCTCGCCGCCGAGGGTGGCGAAGGACGGGCCGCTGACCGCCGCGTTCCACGTCTCGCGGGTGTGGCCGCCGGCCAGGCGCCTGCCGGTGTCCTCCGTGAAGGCGTTGCCGGTTCCCAGGGCGGACTGCCAGGTGAGGCCCGGCGTCCGGTACTGGATCAACGTGCCGGGCAGCGTGACGTTCGGCGTGCCGATTCCGAAGGACCAGTCGTTCTCCGCCCACTCGTGCGCCACGTAGTGCCTACCGGTCGCGGCGACGCCCGCGCCCCGGTGCGTGGTGGTCACCTTGGCGAGGTCCTTGGTCCTGGCGGCGTAGGTGAGGTTCTCCGGGATCCCGTCGGCTCCCCGGATGACGAGGTCGTAGCGGTACGGGCTCGGGGTGGCGCCCGGCTTGTGCCAGAGGGTTCTGGCCATGTAGGTGAGCCCCGTCTGCTTCGTGGGGATGGCGTAGAACGCGCTCGGTTCCAACCCGATGGCCAGCCAGCCCAGTCTCCACCAGCCGTTGCCCACGAACTGCTCGAAGAGCCTCTCGGGCGCGGCGGTGGGCTCGTCCACGGTGAACGCCACCGGCTTGCCCTGGCGGGCGTCGACGTTCACCTCCGTGGGCCCTGCGACCTTCACCACCTGGTGGGCGGTGGTGTACTCACTGGCGCCCTGGACGTCCAGGTAGACGTTCCATTCGCCGGCGGGCAGCCGGTAGGTGCCCGACCCTTCCCAGTAGCCCAGGTTGCGCAGCTGGCCGTCGGCGGTGTAGGCGTACCCGAGCATGGCGGCGGGGGCGCCGGTCCGGTCGACGGCGGTGAACCGCACGTCGTAGGACTCGGGTTCGACCCAGGCGTTGGCGACGGTGCGGACGATCTGGTCGCCCGCCTTCGCGGTGACGGTGCCGGGGTGGTCGCCGGGGGCCTTGCCCTCGGTGTTGATCGTGACGGTGACCGGGGTGCTGCCCTTGGCGGGGATCTCGACGCGCTGGGCGGAGACGCGCAGGGTCTCGCCTTCGACGGTGAGGTCGAGGGTGACGGGGGTGTCGGCGGCGTTGGTGTAGACGATCTCGCGGGTGGCCACGCGTCCGCCGGTCGAGCCGTAGGGGAAGGCGGCGTGCAGGTTGGCGGGTGTGGCGACCACCTGCTGCGTCACGGCGCGGAGCACGTCCACGCGTCCGGCGCCCTGGTCGAAGAGGGTGGTGCCGGGCTGGGGCGCGGCGCTGCCGGTGAGGGCGGCCTTGAGCTGTTTGCCGGTCCAGTCGGGGTGTTTCTGCGCCAGGATGGCGGCGGCCCCGGCGACGTGCGGCGTGGCCATGGAGGTACCGGACATGGCCACGTGCGAGCCGTCGGCCGTGCCCTTGGCGGCCGCCGCGATGATGTCCACGCCCGGGGCGGTGACGTCCGGCTTGACCGCGTGGTCGTGCTTCCGGGGGCCCCGGCTGGAGAAGACGGCCATCTTGTCGGACTTGTCGACCGCGCCGACCGTCAGAGCGGCGTCCGCGCTGCCGGGACTGTCGACGGTTCCGGGCCGGGAGCCGCTGTTGCCCGCCGCGATGACGAACAGGGTGCCGGTCTGCTCCGAGAGCGTGTTGACGGCCTGCTCGACCGGATCGAGGTCGGGAGTGTCCGGCCCGCCCAGGCTCATGCTGATGATCTTGGCCTTGACGTCGACGGCGGCCCATTGCATGCCCGCCAGGAGCACGGAGTCGGTGAAGCCGAAGCTGCCGAGCTTGCCGACCGCCAGTTTCGCGCCGGGCGCGACGCCCTTGTACTTGTCGCCGACACCCGCCACGGTCGCTGACACATGGGTGCCGTGGCCGTTCTCATCGGTCGGGTTCGGTTCGTCGGAGAAGTTCCGCGAGTGGGTGACCACGCCCTTGAGGTCGGGATGGTCGGGGTCGTAGCCCGTGTCGAGCACCGCGACGGTGACCCCGGCCCCGGTCAGGCCCTGCTGCCACGCCTGCGGGGCGCCGATCTGCGCGACGCTCCGGTCGAGGGTGGGGAATCGTTTACCGTCGAGCCAGATCTTGCCGGAGGCCCGCGTACGGGCACCGTCCGCGACGGCCTTCCAGGTCCTGGCGGCCTCGGCCTTCGGGACGTTCATCGTCGCCAGGCCCAGCCCGGCCAGCTGCCTGGCCTGCCGCGCGCCGCCGAGCACGGCCGCCTCCCCCGAGGCGGACTGCGTGATCAGCGGGATCTCCTTCTTGTGCGCGTCGCCGTAACCCCACTCAAGGAGCTGGGTGACGTTGAACAGCCGCTCGTCGAGCAGCCCCTGCGCCACCAGCGGCCTGGCGTCCGACGGGACGATGTGCAGGTCGCCGTCGCGCTTCGTCACCTCGAACCGGACCTCGCGCTGTGCGCCCGGCTCGACGTGGTAGCCCTGATCGGTGACGGTGACCCGGTCTCCCGTCAGCAGGGTCACCGTCCCCGGGGACGCCCCGGCGGGGGCGGCGCTAGCGGTGGCGGCGGTAGCGACGCCGGCGGTCGTCGAGGCCACCATCGCGGTGGCGAGCATGCTGATGCGTAACTTCAAGCTTTCTCCCCATGGTTGACAGATTGCTTTGACCATAAGCGGCGCACACTGGCAAGTCGCTGTAAACCACGCAACCGGCCCACAAGATCACTCTCTGGCGCCCCTTCCCTGTCGGATTCACCCCGTGCTCCCTTCATTCAAAGTTTGAAAGAAGGGCAGATGCGCGGATCCCTGAAACGGATGCGGGCCGACAACCGCTCGATGGTGCTCGACTACGTCGTACGGCAGGGCCCCGCCGCCCGTCTCGACATCGCCGACCACGGCATGGGCGGCGCCTCCGCGCTGGCCGAGATCATCCCGTACGAAGCGGCCTGACCCCGCTGGGGCCTCCCCTCGCGGGGGAGGCCCCAGCCTCCTGAGTTTGCTGGCAAGCGGGCAAAAGTACCGCCAAGCTCCGCGAATCACCCCGGCATTCGGGCAGGCCCAGGTCATGAGGCTGGTCGTCGATCTCAACCGCTGCCAGGGGTACGCGCAGTGCGCCTTCCTCGCACCCGACGTGTTCACCCTGTACGGCGAAGAGGCCCTGATGTACGCCCCCAACGTGGAGGAGCCGCAGCGGGAGCAGGTCAGGCGCGCGGTCGCCGCCTGCCCCGTCCAGGCCATCTCGGTGGACGGCGTCGGCAAGGCCGGCGGGCAGGGTGGCGGGCAGGGTGGCGGGCAGGGTGGCGGGCACGGTGGCGGGCATGGCCGGTGACGACATCGGGCGCATCGTCGTCGTCGGAGCCTCGCTGGCCGGGCTGCGGGCGGCGGAGAAGCTGCGGCAGGAGGGCTTCACCGGCACCATCACCATGATCGGCGACGAGCCGCAGGAAGCCTACGACCGGCCGCCGCTGTCCAAGCAGGTCCTGATCGGCCGGGTGCCGCCGGACTCCACCGCGCTGCCGTGGCGCTGCGCCGTGGACGCCGAATGGCGGCTCGGCACCCCCGCCACCGGACTGGACCTGGAAGGCAGGAAGGTCCGCCTCGCCGACGGCGAGGAGGTGCCCTTCGACCGCCTCCTGATCGCCACCGGCACCCGGGCCCGGCCGTGGGCCAAGGAGGTCGAGGCCGAACTCGACGGGGTCTTCGTGCTCCGTACCAGCGGCGACGCCGCCGGGCTGAGCCGCAAGCTGAACGCCGGGCCGCGCCGCGTGCTGGTCGTCGGCGCCGGGTTCACCGGCTCCGAGATCGCCTCCGCCTGCCGCGAGCGCGGGCTGGAGGTCACCGTCGTCGAACGCGGACCCGCTCCGCTCGTCGGGGCGCTCGGCGGCGTGATCGGCGGCGTCGCGGCCGAACTCCAGCGCGCCCACGGCGTCGACCTGCGCGGCGGGCTCACCCTGACCGCGCTCGAAGGCGACCAGGCGGGCCGGTTGCGGCGTGCCCATCTGTCCGACGGCGGCACCGTCGACGCCGACGTCGCGGTGATCGCGCTCGGCGCGCTCCGCAACACCGAATGGCTCGCCGGCTCCGGCCTCGCCGCCGGGCCGCGTGGCGTCGCCTGTGACGCGGGCTGCCGCGCCTTCGACGTCAACGGCCTGGTCACCGAGGACATCTTCGTCGCCGGAGACGTCGCCCGCGCCCCGCATCCGCTGTTCGGCTACCGGTTCCTGTCGCTGGAGCACTGGGGCAACGCCGTCGAGCAGGCCGAGATCGCCGCTCACAACATGGTCAGCCCCGGCCCCCGGCGCCGCCCCCACCTGTGGGTGCCCGCGTTCTGGTCGGCGCAGTTCGGCGTCAACATCAAATCCGTCGGTGTCCCGCCGATGGGCGAGGAACTCGTCGTCACCCAGGGCGCGCTGTCCGAGCACCGCTTCGTGGCGGTCTACGGCTTCCAGGGGCGCGTCATCGCCGCCGTCGGCTTCGACCAGGGCCGGTGGCTGGAGTTCTACCAGGGGCTCATCGAGTCTGCGGCGCCCTTCCCGCCCGAGTTCGCCACCGTGGACCGGCCCCCGGACGGCCGGCGTCCCGTGCCCGCCGACTTCCCCGACCCGTCGCTGCCCAGCCACGGGCCCACCGTCACCGTGAGCGGGTACGCGCCCAACGAGCGCCGCGTCACGTTCACCCCGGCCCGCCCCTGAAGGACACCGCCATGAGCTCCGACACCCTGGTCCGGCAGATCCTCGACTACGGCAACCGCGCCGACCCCTACCCGCTGTACGCCGAACTGCGCCGCACCCCGGTGGCCAGGCAGCAGGACGGCGTCTACGCCGTCGGCACCTACTGGGAGGTGCAGCGCCTGCTGCACGACCCGAGGATCAGCTCCGACGCCCGCAACCGCGACCCCCGCGCGGGCGGCCCGCCGCTGCCGCAGGAGGACGACCGCCTGCCGCCCAGCTTCATCCGCCTCGACCCGCCCGAGCACGACCGGCTGCGCCGCATGGTGAACCGGCCCTTCGGCCCGCCGCACAGCCCCCGCCGCATCCACGACATGCGCGGCGAACTCTCCCGGATCGTCACCGGGCTGATCGACCGCTTCCCCGGCAACGGCCACGTGGACATCGTCGACGACCTCGCCTATCCGTTCCCCGTCACGGTGATCTGCAAGGTGCTCGGCGTGCCGCACGAGGACGAGCCGCGCTTCCACCGCTGGGCCCAGGCCATCGTCGCCGGCCTCGACATCAAACCCGGCGAGGACCCCGAAGAGCGCATCCGTGTCGCCCAGGCCGCGCGCATGGAACTGGGCTCGTACCTGAACGACCTCATCGAGGAGCACCGCCGCGCCCCCGGCGACGACATGTTCTCCGCCCTGGTCACCGACACCGGGCCGGACGGGCGGCTGCCGGCGATCGACCTGGTCGTCACCGGGGTGCTGCTGCTCATCGCGGGCCACGAGACGACCGTCAACCTGATCGCCAACGGCATGCTCACCCTGCTGCGCAACCCCGTCCAGCTCAAGCGGCTGCGCGAGGAGCCCGGACTGGTCGTGCCGCTCGTGGAGGAACTGCTGAGGTTCGAGCCGCCGGTGCAGTTCGTGCCCTCGCGCACCTGCCTGGACGACATCGAGGTCGCGGGCACCGTGATCCCCAAGGGCGCGCCCATCTGGCTGTTCCTGGCGGCCGGCAACCGCGACCCGGAGCGTTTCCAGCGGCCCGACGTGTTCGACCCGGAGCGCCGCGACAACCAGCACCTCGGCTTCGGCAGCGGTATCCACTACTGCTTCGGGGCGCCGCTGGCCCGGCTGGAGGCGCAGCTCGCGCTGACGGAGCTGGCCCGGCGGCTCGGCGACCCGCAACTCGTGACCGACCCGCCGCCGTACCGGACCAACCCGGTCCTGCGCGGCCCCCGCCATCTGCCGGTGACCTTCGCCGACCTCATGGACTGACCCGGCCGGGTGACCACTCGGGGCCTCACCGGACTCCGGCCCGGATCATCCCCGCATACGATCATCCGTGAAGGCATCGAAGGAGGTCCGCATTGCTCCGCTTACGCCTGTCCGCCGTGGTCGCCGCGATCCTGGGCGCGTCCCTTCTCCCCGTACCGGCCTCGGCCGCGTCCGCCTCTCCTTTGACCTGCTCGCCGCTCGTGCCGGTCTACGGCGTGGACGCCGACGGGAAACTGCGATGGTACGGCCACCGCGCCGGAGCCTCCGGCGCCGACTCCTGGGCCGCCGACAGCGGCAAGGAGATCGGCCACGGCTGGAACACCCTGACGAAGGTCTTCTCCGGCGGCGACGGTGTGATCTACGCGATCGACGCGACCGGCGACCTGAAGTGGTACCGCCACCTCGCGCCGCAGACCGGCGAACGCGGCTGGGCACCCGGCGAACGCACCGTCGTCGGCACCGGCTGGGGCGCCTTCGTCGACGTCGTGTCGGCGGGCTCCGGCGTCATCTACGCCCTCGACCGGGCCGGTGACCTGCGCTGGTACCGCCACCTCGGTCCGGCCACCGGCACGACCGCGTGGGCGCAGGGCAGCGGCAAGGTGATCAGGTCCGGCTGGGGGGCGATCACCTCCCTGATGACCGGCAGGGACGGCATCCTGTACGGGATCAACGCCGCCGGCCTGGTCCGGTGGTACGACCACTCCGACCCGGAGGGCGGCGGCACCGCCTTCGGCCCCGGCACCGGCCTGGTGGCGGGCGAGGGCTGGGAGCGCTACCGCAGCCCGGCGGGCGCGGGCGCGGGCGTCGCCTACGCTCTCGACGGCTCAGGCGGCCTGTGGTGGGAACGCCACGCCGACCCGCGCGCGGGCGCCCCCGTGTGGGGGCAGCGCGTCCCGGCACGCGCCGGGTTCGCCGGGTTCAGGACGGTCTTCGCCGACGTCGCCGCCTGCTCCTCCGACGCGGCGTTCACCGGGCAGACTCCCGGCGAGGACGGGCAGAGCCTCTACTACAGCGGTGGCAAGGTGGGCGCGGTCATGACGCGGGGCGCGCGCACCGCGGTGACGTTCGGCGGGCTGCGCAGGTTCACCGAGCCCTCGACGACGGCGACCGTCTCGACCCGCGCGTGGGTGCGCCTGTTGCCAGGGCCGTGGGACCCGGCGGCCGAATGGGCGGCGGCGTGGCCGTCCGCCAACGCCGGCCGTACCGACGACGACCTGCTGGCCGTCGCCACCCAGTACTTCGCGGGCGCCGCCGACCGGACGGAGAACGGGCTCGTGTACGCGGGCGACGCCGACTACGGGCCGTTGCTGCCGGACGGCACCAGGCAGGAGGGCGCCGACTTCAACGACTACCTTGGCGTGACCTGGACCTACGGCACCAGAACCGACCCCCCGGAGGCCGACCAGAAGAAGGCGCTGGACTGCTCGGGCTACGTCCGCATGGTCTTCGGATACCGGGGCGGCCACCCGCTGGGCATCGATCCGGTGCCGAGCCCGGCCGCGCTGCCGCGCCGGGCCGTGCAGATGGCCGACGAGCGGGCGCCGGGCGTCACCGTCGCCGACGGCGGCCTCGCCAAGCCCGGCTCCTACGGCGCCTTACGGGCCGGTGACCTGCTGTTCTGGGACGGCAGCGCCGACGACGGCACCGACATCGACCACGTCGGCATCTACCTGGGGGTGGACTCGGCGGGCAAGCACCGCTTCGTCTCCAGCCGCAAGACGCCGAACGGCCCCACGCTCGGCGATGTGGGCGGTCCCTCGACGCTCGACGGCGGGACCCTCTACGACCGGACGTGGCGCAAGGCCAAGCGGCTCTGAGCGTCACAGGCGTCACAGGCGGGCGAGCAACTCGGCCTTCTTCGTGCTGAACTCCTCGTCGGTGAGCAGGCCCTCGGCGTACAGGCGGCCCAGCTCGCGGATCCGGTCGTAGATCACCGACGCGTCGGCGTCCGCGGCGGGCCCGCCCTGGGCGGCCGCGTCGAAGGGGGCGAGACTCGGCGCGGGCGCCTCCAGGGCTCGTGCGGCGGCGGGCCCGGAGGTCACGCTCGTGCCGGCAGGGGGCGTCACCGGCGGGTGTGTGCCGCTGTCGCGCGAAGAACCCGCGGACGTCCACAGATGCGCGGTCACGGTCGCGGCCATCACCAGCGCCCAGGCGTCCTCCTTGGCGCTGTCCTCGGTGAGCAGGCAGGCGAGGTCCTTGCCGGGCTTGACCCCCTCGTGATCCTCTTCTCCGGTCACGACCCGCAGGTGGCCCTCGCCCGTCGAGTCGTCCGGCACCCAGTCGACCCGCCGTACGTCCGCCAGCGGGTACGCCACCCGGCGCTGCCTGCGTTTGCGGGAACCGGCCTCGTCCGACCACTCCAGCCGGATCGCCTCGCCGTCGAAGCTCGCGGTGCCCTCCCACGTCCGGATGCGCAGCGGCAGCGGGGGGACGAGCCCGAGCGCGAACTCCTCCGGGCGCGGCCCGCCGCCGCCCACCCGGGCGGCCTCGACCGTGAGCCTGAGCCGGTCGGCGTGGTACTCGGCGACGAGTTCGGTGTCGGGCCCGCCGGTCAGCACGAACGGCCGGGCCCTGTCGGGCAGCAGCCCGCCGACCTCGGCGTACGGGTCGGCCCGGTCGAGCAGCCGCAGCCGCAGCCGCCAGCCTTTCTTCCCCTCGGCCGCGAACTCCACCGCCGCGATGGCCGCGACCGGGACCTCCAGCCGGGACAGGACCTTCAGCAGCGCGTGGGTCCGCCACCGGGAGCTGTACTGGATCACGACCTTCTCGTGATCCAGATGCCACGTCGCCGTCCGCCCCTGCAGTTGATCCATGCCGACGAGTCTAGAGCTGACGTTCCCGGCGTATGCGGACGAACTTCCGGATCGCCGGTCAGTAGCAGCGGGCTCTGGTGGGGGTCACCCGGATGGCGGTGGAGAAGTCGGCGAAGGTCTGCTCGGGCGTCAGGCCCGCCCACTCCATCGACTCCAGGTGCTTGTCCAGGTAGGCGGCGACCTCCTGCTCGGTCAGCGGCGCGGACCCGCCGGGCGGCGCGGGGGACAACTCGGCCGTGCCCTCGATGGTGAGCACGCTGTGGTGCTCGGCGTCGCCGTCGAGGTCGAGGTTGAGCGAGACCCGGGGGTTGGCGCGCAGGTTGCGGACCTTCGGCGCCTCCGGGTTGCTGAGGATCAGGAACGTCGTCCCGTCCCACACGTACCCCACGGGTGAGGACTGGGGCTGGCCGTCCGGGGCGACCGTGGTCAGCCAGACGATGGTCTGCTCTTCGAGGCGCTGTTCGGCGTCGGCACCTGCCTCGCCGTCGAGGTTGGGAAGCACGCGTGCAGTTTACGCAGAAGTTGATCGTCTGCGAGGCCGTCTTGGCGGATGTCGGTCAGGTCGTCGCCCAAGCGCCCCCGCGCCGAGCAGCCCGTGGGGACACTATGGGAGCGCCCTGACGCGTACGTGACGAACAATCTCCGGCGCGCGACCGCGTGCCGCGCGCACTGCCCAGACTGGGACCATGCGTGCCGCCTACATCGAGCAGTTCGGTCCACCCGAGGTCATCACGTACGGCGAGCTGGCCGAACCCCGCCCCGGCCCGAACGACGTGCTGGTCGACGTCGCCGTCACGGCGGTCAACCACGTGGACACCTTCGTGCGCTCCGGAGCCTGGCGCACCCCGCTCGCCTTCCCGTTCGTGATCGGCAGAGACCTGGCCGGTACGGTCGCCGAAGCCGGCCCCGGAGCCGCCGGGTTCGCCCCGGGCGAGCGGGTGTGGTGCA
This sequence comes from Nonomuraea longicatena, assembly GCF_039525605.1. Classification (NCBI taxonomy): domain Bacteria; kingdom Bacillati; phylum Actinomycetota; class Actinomycetes; order Streptosporangiales; family Streptosporangiaceae; genus Nonomuraea; species Nonomuraea longicatena. Next base: position 309,999 of record NZ_BAAAHQ010000015.1, read on the forward strand.
ACAGCCTCGGCCACGCCGGCCGCCAGGGGGCCGCCGCCGAGCGCGCGGTCGTCCCCGCCGAGCGGCTCTATCGGCTGCCGGACGGCGTCGATCCCGAGGACGCGGTCGCGGTGGCGCACCCGGCGGCCACCGCTTACCTGGCGCTGTTCACGCACGGCCGGGTGCGTCCGGGGGACACGGTCGTGGTCGAGGGCGGCGCGGGCAACGTGGGCAGCGCCCTCGTGGTCATGGCGGCCGAGGCGGGAGCCCGCGTGGTCGCCACCGCGCGGGCGGGAGACGCGGAGTTGTGCCGGGCACTGGGTGCGGCGGAGGTCGTGGACCACCGCGACCCGCAGGCCGCGAAGCGCCTGCGCGAGCACTGCCCGGCGGGCGCCGACCTCTATCTGGACACCTCCGGGCGCAACGACCTGGAAGGCGCGGTGGACCTGCTCGCCAAGCGGGGCCGGATCGTGCTGCTGGCCGGGATGCGTACCCGCCCGGTGCTGCCGGTGGGCCCGCTCTACCTGAAGGACTGCTCGATCGCGGGGTTCGCGATCTCGCAGGCCACCACGGCGGAGCTGGCGGAGGCGGCGGCGACGATCAACCGCCTGCTCGCCGCCGGGCGGCTGCGTCCGAGGGTGCTCTCGCGGCTGCCGCTGTCCGACGCGGCGCGGGCGCACCGCATGGTCGAGGAGGGCGCGGGCGGCGGGAAGATCGTCCTCAGCGTGACTTGACGAACCCTGCGTGAGTGCCTGGCCCGCCGCCGGAGGGCGGCCGCAGGATCCAAGTCATGGGCGCATCGATAATCGACACTTCACCACTTTTCCAACTAAGTGCCGATATATCAGTATCGGCGGCTCCGGAGGACGTCTACGCGGTCGTCAGCGACCTGCCGCGCAGCGGCGAGTGGAGCCCGGAGTGCCAGGGCGGGGTCTGGATCTCCGGCGAGCCCGCGACGGAGGGCGCCGTCTTCCGGGGCCGGAACCTCCGCAGCCCCGATGTCGTCGCCTGGGCCCCGCTGGTGCGCGGCACCTGGCACACCGAATGCCGCGTCGTCGCCGCCGAACCCGGCCGCGCCTTCCGCTGGATGATGCTCTCCTACGCCGGAGAGGACCAGGAGAGCGTCTGGGGCTTCGCGATCGCCCCGCAGGCGGGCGGCTCGCTGCTGACCCACCACTTCCGGATGGGCAAGGCCACCTACGGCATCCACAAGATCGTCGCCGACCTGGGCGAAGGGGAACGCGGGCGCTTCGTCGCCGAGTGGGCGGCGAAGCTCGAAGGCGATCTCGCGGCGACGCTCAAGCGGCTCAAGGACGTCATCGAGACGTCCTGACACCGAACCGCCGACAAACGGCCGACAGGCGTGGGGAGAGGGCAGTCGCATGTTTCTGCAACGAGTAGGCAATCGTGGGATCCGGCTGGGCACACTGTTCGAACGGGCCGCCCGCAGGCACCCGGCCTGCCCGGTGATCCTCGACCATGATCTCGACATCGCCCCCGAGCGCGGGCGGCGGCTGGTCCTGACCGAACTGGCGGACCTGGTGGACGACTTCGCCTCCCGGCTGTGGGCCGCCCGGGTCCGCCCCGGCGAGCGGGTCGTGGTCCACAAGTCCAACAGCTTCGACATCTCCCTGCTGACCTGCGCGATCGTCCGCATCGGCGCCGTGCCCGCGCTGCTGTCGCCCAAGCTGGACGGCGCGACCGTACGCGAACTCGTCAGCCGCATGAACCGCCCGTACCTGATCACCGACCAGGTCAAGATCGAGACCGAGCTGTCCGACAAGGTCTTCGACCTGGCCGAGCGGGTGCTGCTGGCCACCGGCACCCACCCGCAGGCCGTCTCGCTGGCCGACTTCGCCGGGGCCGAACGGGTGGCGCCGGTGACCATGCCGCGCGAGCACCCGACCCTGATCACACACACCTCCGGGACCACCGGCGTCCCGAAGCTCGCCGTCCACACCGGGCAGACCTTCCAGGCGAGGTACCGGCCCCAGGCGACCATCGTGGCGGCGGCGCTGCGCAAGCGGGAGCCGATCGCGATCCACGTCTCGTTCGTGCACTCGCGCATGTACACCGCCATGCCCATCTCGATCCTGCAGGGGCACCCGCTGCTCATCCTGCGGGAGGACGACCCGGAGGCCGTGGCCGACCTGTTCGCGGCCGTCCCGCCCGGCTTCATCGAGGCCCACCCGAACGCGTTCCTGCGGTGGGAGGTGCTCGCCGACGACCCGCGCGGCCCGCTGGCCAACGTGAAGTACTTCAGCTCCACCTTCGACGCGATCCACCCGAGGACGGTGAACCGCCTGCTGCGCGCCTCGCGGCGGCGTGCCCCCCGGTTCGCCCAGTCGTACGGCCAGAGCGAGGTCGGCCCGATCGCCGCGCGCACCTACAGCAGGAAGGGCGGCGCCGACTTCGACGCCCGCTGTGTCGGCCGGCCCTTCCCCGGCATGACCGGCGTGCGCGTCGTCAGCCGCGACGGCAGGCGCCCGACCAAGTCCTCGCCCGGCTACATCGAGGTGCTCAGCAACGGCCGGATCATCACCTACCTGGGCGAGCACCCGCGCTGGGAACTGCAGGCCGAGGGCGAGTGGTGGCGGATGGGCGACGTCGGCTACCGCACCAAATGGGGCTGCCTGCACATGCTCGACCGCGAGGTCGACGAGATCCCGGGGATCGACAGCACTCTGGAGATCGAGGACAAGCTGCTCACCCGGCTGCCCGAGCTGATCGAGGTCGTGCTCGTCCCCAACGCCGACGACCTGCCCCAGCCGGTGGTGTCCACCCGGGAGAACCGGCCCCTGGACCCGGCCGCGTGGCGGGCCGCGGTCGCGGGGCTGCCCCGGCTCGCCGACCCGGTGCAGTGGCGGCAGGAGGACCTGCCGCAGACCGCGACGACGAAGATCAGGCGCCTGGAACTGGCCGAACTCCTCAAGGCCGGGCGGCACAACGGCGAACCCGCGACCTGACGCATTCGGCGTCCCGCCCGAACGGGCGCAGTCACATTCGTTTTCGGTGCGCGTGACCCCCGCAGCACGAAACTCCATGAGAACCAAGGAAATGGGGCAGTCATGTCCATTGACCGGGTGAACCGGGCGGGACCCGAAGTGAAAACGCCCGCACAACTGAACTCGCTCACCGGGCTGCGCTGGGTGGCCGCGCTCACGGTGTTCCTCACCCACGCGTTACAGACCCCGGTGAGCGTGCCCCGAGGCGAGTTCGGCGCGGCCGTCAACGCGCTGGTCGCCATGACGGGGACCGTCGGCGTCTCCGTCTTCTTCGTCCTGAGCGGCTTCGTGCTCACCTGGTCGGCGCGCCGGGACGACACCGCGCCCCGGTTCTGGCGGCGCCGCTTCTTCAAGGTCTACCCCAACTACCTCGTCGCCTTCCTGGTGGCGGTGGCGTTCATCGCCTGGATGGGCGAGGCGGTCGGCTACGCGAGCCTGTCCGAGCAGGCGCCGGCCGTCGTCCCCCAACTGCTGCTGGCGCAGGCGTGGTGGAGCGACCTCGGGATCAGCGCCGCCTTCAACACCGTCGGATGGACGCTGTCCATCGAGGCCGTGTTCTACCTGTGCTTCCCCGCGCTGTTCGCGCTGCTGAGCCGGGTGCGCCCGGGGCGGCTGTGGTACTGGGTCGGCGCCATGGTGGTGCTCGTCTTCGCCTTCCCACAGCTCGCACGGCTGCTGCCGGAGGGCGAGCCGGTCTTCTGGGGCCTCGGCAACTGGGAGATGTGGTTCGTCTACATGTTCCCCCTCACCCGGATGGCCGAGTTCGTGATCGGCATCCTCCTGGCCAGGATCGTGCTGACCGGCCGCTGGATCGGCTTCCCGCTCCGGGCGGCGGCACTCGTCCTCGCCGCCTCCTACGCCGTGGTCCTCAACGTCCCCCCGGTGTACGCGATCGCGGCGGTGGCCATCGTCCCGATCATCCTGCTCATCCCGGCCGCCGCCACGGCGGACCTCGAAGGCCGCAGATCCTTCCTGGCGCACCCCGTCATGGTGCGGCTGGGCACCCTCTCCTACGCCTTCTACCTCCTGCACGCCCTCGCCATCACGCTGATCTTCTTCTTCCTCGGCCCCGGCTTCCAGGCGACCGGCCTGTCGGCCGCCGGGCTGTTCGCGGGCAGCCTCGCCCTGTCGCTGGCGGCGGCCTGGGTGCTCTACGAACTCGTCGAGAAGCCGGTACAGCGCAGGTTCGCCACGAGCCGCGCCCGCAGGCTCCAGGAACAGACCGAACACCCCGAAGTACCGACCCGGTGGAGGTGAACGCCCGTGGGTTCCGCAGCCAGGACCGCGATCATCGGCGGAGGCATGGCCGGATGCGCGGCGGCCAGAGAACTCGTCAGAAGCGGCCGCGAGGTCACGATCTTCGAGACGGGGGAGGGGCTGGGCGGGCGGGCACGCTCGTGGCACCGGCCCGAGATCGAGCCCACCGTCGGCATCAACCTCATGTACGTCAGCTTCTACCCGCTGATGACGAGACTGGTCGAGGAGTACGGTCTCAAGGACCAGCTGGTGCGCATCTCCAGCGACGTCTACATCTCCGACGGCGGCAACGCCGTACCGCTGTCGTCGGACTCCCCGCTCAACATCCTGAAGTACCCGCTGGCGTCGCTGCGCGACCGGCTCGGCTTCGCGTTCGCGGGCCTCCAGCAGGTACGGCGACGCGACCGCCTCGACCTGTTCGACCCGCTCAAGGCGGCGCCGTTCGACGACGGCAGCTCGATCGCCGACTTCGCCCACCGGTACATGTCGCCGCGCGGCTTCGACTTCCTGCTGCGTCCCCAGGTCGAGGGCTTCTGGAACTTCAGGTGCGAGGACGTCTCCAGCGTGCACGGCCGGGCCCTGCTGGCCTGGCTGGGCGGCTCGACCTTCCAGGTCTTCCGCGACGGCATGCAGGTCCTGGCCGAGCGCCTGACCGAGGGCGCGGAGCACCGGCTCGGCCACGAGGTCACCGACCTGCAGCTGACCGGCGAGGGGGTCCGGGTGATCGCCCGCACCCCGTCGGGCGACCCCGTCGGCACGGTCGTCGACGACGTCGTGGTGGCCACCCCGGCGCCGATCGCCGCCAAGCTCACCGCCACGCTGCCCGGCGACGTGGTCGGCGGCGAGACCCGCACGTTCCTGGAGACGCAGGAGTACGAGCCCGCGATCTCCTTCGCCTACCTGGTCGAGCCGGGCGGCCTGCCTGCGGGCGCGCACATCGTGGCGGGCGGGTCGGCCGACCCGCCGATCCGCAACATGATCACCTATCCGCGCAAGGTGCGCGACGGCGACGGGCGCCTGACGGACCGGCTGCTGGTGTTCGCCTACCCGGGCCGGGCGCTGACCAGGCGGCTGCTCGGGGCCGCGCCGCAGGAGCAGTTCGCGGCGGTCACCCCGCTGCTCAAGACGCTCTGGCGGGACTTCCCCGCCGACTGCGAGCCGTTCCACGTCGTCGAGCGGCCTTTCGGCTTCCCGATCCCGGCGCCGGGCCGCTACCGCAGCTCGGCCCGGGTGACCCGCGGCCTGCGCCCGCCGGTGGTCTTCGCCGGCGACTACTTCAACTCGCCGACCACGGAGGCGGCGCTGCTGTCCGGCGTACGCGCCGCGAACGCGCTCCTCACCGCCTGACGCTCGGGTAAGAGGCCCACACGCAGAAGGCCGGAAAAGCAGTGGCCCGCCGCTCCCTCAAGCGGCGGGCCACAGTCTCAGAGGCCGGGCAACCTGGTGATCGAGCCGTCCGGGTTCCACTTCACCGGACGCGACTCACCGCTCGCGCTGACGGAGTAGCCGACGATGACGCCGCTTCTGTTGATGCTCCACACGTAGTCCTCCGCGCTGTCCGGCAGCCCGGGCAGCGCGGTGATCGCCCCGCCGGGGCTCCACCGCACCGCCCGCCACGTGCCCGCCGCGTCCTGCGAGTACCCGGCGACGACGCCGCCCGCGTTGATCGAGATCGGGTACGGCGAGGCCCCGCCGGGCAGCGGGGGCAGGTCGGTGACGCTGCCGTCGGGGTTCCAGCGCAGCGCGCGCCAGCTGTTGTCGGCCTTCCACGACGGCCCCACGACGACGCCGTGGTCGTTGACGTCGTAGGCGGTGCTGCCCACGGCCCCGGGCGGGGCGAGGTCGGTGACGCTGCCGTCGGGGTTCCAGCGCACCGCGTGCCACTCGTAGGCCCCGTTCTGGAGGATCTCGGAGTCGCCGACGACGACGCCGCTCGCGTTGATCCCCCACGCCTGGCCGTTGCGCCCGCCGCGCAGCAGCGGAAGTTCGGCGACCTTGCCGCCCGGCCGCCACTTGACCGGCCGGGGCGTGCTCAGCCCGCCGGACCAGCCGGCGACGGTGCCGTGGTCGTTGCCCCGGAACGGGTCGTAGGCGGCCGAACCAGCGCGTCCCAGCTCGACCAGGCCGCCGTCGGGGTTCCACTGCACGGGGACGCCCTGGGACTCGCCCACGATGACGCCGCGCCGGTTGATCCCGTAGGCCCGTGCGGTCGTGGCGCCGGGCCGCTCACGCAGCGGCGTGACGCTGCCGTCGGGGTTCCACCGTACGGCCCGCCGCTGCCCGGCGCCGGTGTCGACGTACCCGACGACGACCCCGTTGTCACCGACGTCGTAGGCGACACCGGTGGGTTGCGGGGTCACGGCGTGGGCGGGGCCGACCAGTGTCGAGGCCAGGGCGACGGCCGCTGTGACGGCTGCTAAAGTCCGCTTTCTCAGCATGGTGCCACTCCTTTGTCTCTGAACGCTCGCCGGAATCGTAGGCAGCCCGCTGATCTCCGCGAATCGCCGACCCGCTGACAATTCATTGCCATCGGATCATTGCCATCGGCCAGGCCGCCGCCATCGCCCTCCGGATGCGGACGGCGGCCCGCGCCCGCTACTTGCCCGGCGCCTCGGACTCCTCCGGGACCGCCTCCTCCGCCCCGATCGGCGGCACCTGCCGGAGCGCCGCCATGACGAGGACGGCGATGGCGACCATCACGACCGCGCTGATGGCGGACACGACGTTCATGCCGTTGAGGAACGCCTCGCGGCCGAGGGCGAGCAGCCGCTCGCCCGCCTGACCGGGCAGTTCCTGCGCGACGGCGAACGCGCCCGCGAAGCTGTCCTCTACCGTCGCCGCGACCGAGGCCGGCAGGTCGTCAGGCAGCGCCTCGACGATCTGGCCGCTGTAGATGGCGGTGCCGATGGTCCCGAAGACCGCGATGCCCATGCCGGCGCCGAACTCGGCGGAGGTCTCCATCATCGCGGAGGCCGATCCGGCCTTGTCGGGAGGCGCCGCACCGACGACCAGCCCGGTGCTGAGCGACAGCAGCGGGTTGATGCCGAACGCCAGCAGCACGCTGCCCGCGATCAGCAGTGCCAGATGCGAGTCCACGTCGAGCATGGCGAGCACCACGTAGCCCGCCGCCGCGATCGGCAGCCCGCCCACGATCACCTTGGCGGGCGGGAACTTGGCGGCGATCATCGGCGCCAGCAGCGCGCCCACGATCGTGGCCAGGCCCATCGGCAGGAACCACACCCCGGCCTGCAGTGGCGACAGGCCCTCGATGAGCTGGAGGTACTGCGCGTAGTAGAAGCCGAAGGCGTACAGGGTGAGCTGGCCCAGCAGCATCGCCACCAGCGCGCCGGTGAAGCTGCGGTTGGCGAACAGCCGCAGGTCGAGCAGCGGGCTGGCCAGCGTGCGCTGACGGCGTACGAACAGCGCCCCGACGAGCAGCCCGACCGCGATGGCGGTGAGCGGCGTGACCCCCACCCCGCTCTTGGCGATCTCCTTCAGCCCGTACACCATGGGCAGGATCGCCGCCAGCGACAGGCCCACGCTGACCAGGTCCAGCCGTCCCGCCGAGGAGTCACGGTACTCGGGCAGCAGGATCGGCCCGGTGATCAGCAGCAGGACCATGATCGGGGCGCCGAGCAGGAACACCGAACCCCACCAGAACCACTCCAGCAGGGCGCCGCCGATGGCCGGGCCGACCACGCCGCCGATCGAGAACGACGTCAGCCAGATGCCGATCGCCATCGAGCGCTGCTTGTCGTCCTTGAACATGTTGCTGATCAGCGCCAGCGTGGACGGCATCAGCGTGGCACCGGCCAGTCCCAGCAGCGCCCGGCTCGCGATGAGCATCTCGGAACTGGTGGAGTAGGCGGCCAGCACGGAGGCGGCGCCGAACGCGGTCGCGCCGATCAGCAGCAGCTTCCTGCGGCCGATGCGGTCGCCGAGCGTCCCCATCGTGATGAGGAAGCCCGCGATCACGAAGCCGTAGATGTCGGTGATCCACAGCAGTTCGGTGTTGGTGGACTTCAGGTCCGCGCCGAGGTGCGGGATCGCCATGTACAGCACGGTCAGGTCGAGGGCGATCAGGATCGTGGGCAGGGCCAGCACGGCCAGCCCGATCCACTCCCTGGGCCCGGCTCGCACCCCGGAACCAGGGGGAGCTGTCGAGGACATGGATTTTCCTTTCACGACACATATGGACGCTTGGCACGGGCCTCTCGCAGGGCGAGGGCCCACCAGACGAGTTGGTCGAGCAGGTTCGCGGCGGCGGCGTTGCAGGACTCCGGATCGGTGGGCCTGCCGCTTTCGTCGAACTGCTCCGGATGGTTGCGGAAGCCGACGCTCTCGCGGACGCTGACCGCGTGCAGCTCGGTGAACACCGGTTTCAGCGCCTCGACCGCGCGCAGACCGGCCGCCATGCCGCCGTAGGAGACGAAGCCGACCGGCTTGGTCTTCCACACGTCGCCGTACCAGTCGATGGCGTTCTTCAGCGACGCGGGGAAGCTGTGGTTGTACTCAGGGGTCACGACCACGAACGCGTCGGCCGCGCTCAGCCACGGCGCCAGGTCGCGCACGGGCGGCGGCGGATCGCCCCCGTCATCGGTGAGGACGTCGGGCAGCCAGGTCTGGGCCAGGTCGATGATGTCCACGTCGAGGTCGCCGCGCCGGTCGGCCTGGGAGGCGAACCACCTGGCGACCGTGGGGCCGAAGCGGCCCTCGCGGATGCTGCCGATGATGATCGCCACCCGCAGCCGGTCCTCGCCCATCGGATCCCTTCCTTCACACGGCTCACCCAGCGTCCGGTTGTTCGCCCACCAGGATGCGTCCGCGCTGTTACGGCGGAGTTCGGGTCGAGTGATGGTCCGGTGCGGGCCGCAGGATCTGACAAACTCCCAGCTCGTCCGTTCCGGGGCCGGGCGGGGGCCTGCGAGGGTTCAACCATGGGCAGATCCCTTGTCAGCCACCCGTCACCGCGAGGTGCGAAATGACGATCACGTTCACTCCCGAGGCCCTGGCCGACCGGACGGCCTGGACCCGGCCGGAGGCCATGTTCGAGATGCTGGGCGAGTACCGGCGCAAGGAGCCGGTCGTGTGGGTGGAGGGGACGGGCTTCCTCCCGTTCTGGCTGGTGACCCGCTACCACGACATCATGGAGATCGAACGGCAGCCGGAGCTGTTCACCAACCGCCCCGGCCCGATCCTCGCCGAGGCAGAACCTCCGGCCGAGACCGCGGAGGAGGACCTGAAGCCGTTGCCGCACCGCGACGGCGAGGACCACCGGGCCCACCGCGCGATCGCCCAGAAGTGGTTCAAGTACGGCACCATGCGGCAGATCGAGGGGCACGCCGCCGAACTGGCGGTGAGAAGCGTCGACGAACTGCTGGCCAGCGGCCCCGAGTGCGACTTCGCCCAGGTGGTGGCCGGACGTTACCCGCTGCGGATGATCCTGTCGATCCTCGGCCTGCCCGAACGCGACTACGAGCCGATGTACCGCTTCACCCAGATCATGGTGTGGGACAAGGACCCCGACGAGGCCTACCGCAACTGGCAGGAGTGCCTGGCCTACTTCGACGGGGTGACCGCCTCCCGGCGGCGGCGGCCGACCGACGACCTCGCCTCGGCGATCTCCAACGGCACCGTCGCCGGGAAACTGCTCGAAGAGCCCGAGTTGACGACGTACTACATGCTCATCGCCGACGCCGGCTACGAGACCACCAGCTTCGCCATGAACGGCGGCCTGCTCGAACTGCTCCGCCATCCGGAGCAGCTCGCCCTGCTGCGCCGCGAGCCCGCGCGCATCCCCGACGCCGTCGAGGAGATGCTGCGCTGGACCTCGCCCGCCCGCCACTTCATGCGGACGGCGCAGGCCGACACCGAGGTCTCCGGCGTCAAGATCAGGAAGGGCGAACGGCTCATGCTGTCGTACGCGGCCGCCAACCGCGACGAGCAGATCTTCACCGACCCCGAGCGCTTCGACGTCACCAGGGAGGGCGCGGGCAGGCACGTGGCCTTCGGCGGGCGCGGCCCCCACCACTGCCTGGGCGCGCCCATCACCCGCATGGAGATGCGGCTGCTGTTCGCCGACCTGCTCGCCCGCGTGCACGACATCGAACTCGCCGGGGAGCCGGGGATCGCCGAGTCGGTCTTCCTCACCGGCGTCAACGCCCTGCCGCTCCGCTTCTCCGCGGGGAACGGCTGACCCCGCGTCCTGACCCGGCCGGGCGGCGAGAGGACCGGGTCAGGACGCCTCCCACATCGCCCGCAGCGACTCCGCCAGCCCGATGCGGGGCCGCCAGCCCAGCAACTCGCGCGCGGGGGAGACGTCCACGCGGGTGCCGTCGCCGCCGAGGCTGCGCACCGGGGCCGCGCGCACGGTGACGCTGCCCTCCGGCAGCCCCGCGACGGCCATGAACGCCTCCAGCAGCTCGCGCATGCTCACCGCGACCCCGCTGCCGAGGCTGAGCGCCGTACCCGCGACCGGGGAACGGGCCGCCAGCACCGTCGCGGCGGCGGCGTCGCGCACGTCGAGGAAGTCGCGGCGCGTGTCCGCCACCGTCACCGTGACGTGCTCGCCCGCCTCGGCCCTGCGCAGCGACGCGAGCAGCTTGCCGGGGAAGCTCTCCGGCGAGGGGTGCGGGCCGCACACGTTGGCCAGGCGCAGCACCACGCCGCGCACCGCCCCTGCGCGGGCCGCGTCGAGCACGGCCCGCGAGCCGCGCAGCTTGGTCCTGGCATAGGCGCCGGAGGCGCCGAGCTCGTGCACGGTGCCGATCTGCACCAGGCGCGGCCGCCACGGCAGCGTCCCGGCCGCCGCGACCAGCCGCTCGACCGCCCCCGCGTTGAGCCGCTCCAGATCGGCCTCCGTACGGTCCCACCCGTCCGCCGCGTTCGCCGCGTCGGTGGCGTTGACCACCACGTCGGCACGCACCTCGCGCAGCAGCGCGGCCAGGGCGGCGGCGTCTGCGGCGGCCAGGTCGCACGCGTGGAACGGGAGCCCGGAAAGGTGCGCGGCCCGGTGCCGGGCCACGACCGTGACCTCGTACCCCTGCGCCGCGAAGGCCGCGCACAGGTGCCTGCCGACCCACCCGGTCCCGCCGAGGACGGCGACGCGCGGCGGCCGGCCCGTCATGCGAGCCCCGTCATGCGAGCACGGCGTCGAGCTCGCGGCACACCGCGTAGACCGGCAGCACGCCCGCCGCCTCGGCCTCGGCCAGCGTGGGGGCGGCGCGGTCCCGCTCCGACAGGATCGGCCGGACGCCGTCCGGGATCGGCAGCGCCAGCCGGGGGTCGAACGGCGTGAGCGCCAGCTCGTGCTCGGGCACGTACTCCGCCGACAGGCTGTAGGAGACGACGGACTCGTCCTCCAGCGCGACGAACAGGTGCGCGACGCCGACCGGGAAGTACACCGCCCGAAAGCCGCTCCGGTCGAGGACCACCGTGTCGTGGCGGCCGTAGGTGGGCGAGCCGACCCGGACGTCCACGACCACGTCGAGCACCCGCCCCCTCGGGCAGTGCACGTACTTGGCCATGCCCGGCGGGGTGGCGGTGAAGTGCACGCCCCTGACCACCCCCCGCCGCGAGACGCTGTAACTGATCTGCCGTACCGGGAACAGCGGCCGGGCCAGCGCCGACTCCTGGAACACCGACGCGAACAGCCCCCGCTCGTCGGGGAAGGACCGCGAGGTGAACTCGATCGCCCCCTCGACGGCGAGGTCGCGAGCCCTCACCGCCTGACCCCGACGAACAGGCCGGGCCCCGACGTGCCCGGCTCCCCGGGCGGGAGGTACTCGACCGCGCACCCCGCCCGCTCGAAGGCGGACTCGTAGCGCTCGCGTTCCCACAACGACAGGACGTGCGTGTCGGACAGGTGCCGGACCCCCGACTCCTGGTCGGCCACGAGATAGTGCACCCGCATGCGGTGGGCGCCGTTCTCGCGCACCGAGTGCGACACCCGGGAGATCGTCCGCCCCTCGACGGTGACGAGGTCGCCGACGACCGAGCCCGACGTCGCGTTCTCGGGGAAGTACCACGGTTCGAGCACCAGGACGCCGCCCGGGTCGAGATGGCGGGCCAGGCAGCCCAGCGCGGCGTCGAGCTGCCCGGCGTCCTCCAGGTAACCGACGGAGCTGAACAGGCAGGTGACCGCGTCGAAGGTACGGCCCAGCGCGAACTCGCGCATGTCGCCGGTGTGCACGGCGATCCCCGGCAGCTCCAGCCGGGCCAGCCGTACCATGTCGGGGGCCAGGTCGATCCCCTCCACGTGGGCGAAGGCCCGCGCGAAGTGCCGCAGGTGCGACCCGGTGCCGCAGGCCACGTCCAGCAGCGACGCCGCCCGTGGGTTGCGGTCGAGCACGTGCTTCGCGATCGCCGCCGCGTCGCTCTCGTAGTCCTTGCCGCGTCCCCGGTAGATCGCCGCGTACAGGTCGGCGTGGTGGTAGATGCCGGACAGCTCGCGTTCGCCCGTCGGTGAGACCATCGGTGAGACCTCCGATCAGACGACGCGCACGTCGGGCACGTACTGGATCCACCGGCCGCCCGCCTCGCGGAAGCCCTGCTCCTTCGCCATGATCTCCTGGGAGTGGTTCCAGGCGAACAGCAGCGCGTAGTCCGGGTAGGCGTCCTGGAACACGTGCGCGGGCCTGACCGGGATGTGCGTGCCGGGGGTGAGCCGGTGCTGTTTGGCCGGGGTGGTGTCGCACACGTACGCCACCAGGTCCGGGCCGATGCCGCAGTAGTTGGCGACCGTGGCGCTCTTGGCGGTGGCGCCGTAGGCGACGACCCGGTGGCCGCCGTCCCTGAGTTCCCGCAGCAGCGCGACCAGATCGTCGCGGACCCGGGCGACGGCGGCGGCGAAACCCGCCAGCGTCGCGGGCTCGTGCAGCCCGTCGTCCCGCTCGGCGGCCAGCAACTCGCCGACGGCCCGGCTGGGCACCCGCCTGCCCGCCCTGGCCAGCGTGTAGCGGACCTCGCCGCCGTGCACCGGCAGCCGCCGTACGTCGACGAGCTCGAACCCGAACCGTTCGGCCATCGCCTTGACCGACGTGGCGGAGAACAGGAAGAAGTGCTCGTCGTAGATCTGGTCGAACGACGTCTTCTCTACGATGTCCCCCAGGTAGGGGTCCTCGAAGACGAACACGCCGTCCGGGCCGAGCAGCGCGTCCGCGCCCCGGAGCACCGAGGCGACGTAGGGGATGTGGCAGAAGGTGTTCGCCGAGTAGATCACGTCGGCCGGGCCGTCCTCGGCGCGCACCGCCTTCGCGGTGGACTCCTCGAAGAACTCGGTGACCACGCGGACGCCCTTGTCGCGGGCCACCCGCGCCACCCCGGAGGAGGGCTCGAAACCCAGGTGCCTGATCCCGGCCGCCCGTACGGTCTCCAGCATGATCCCGTCGTTGCACCCCAGCTCGACGATGAACGGGTCGCCCCCGGTCAGCTCGGTGTAGACGAGATCCTTGGCGGTTTCGGCGAAGTGCTCCCGCATCACCGACGAACCAGATGAATAGTACGGATAGTCCTCGCGGAACATCCGCTCCCTCGGCACCTCCTCCAGCAACTGGACCATCGAGCAGTCCGCGCAGGCGCCGACCACCAGCCGGTAGAAGAACTCCCCGTCGGTCTCGCCCTCCCGGGGGAAGGCGTCCGACAGCGGCTGGCGGCCCAGGTCGAGAAAAGCGCGCACCGTGCCTTCGCAGACCCGGCACACCGACGACTCCGTCATCGTGGTGCTCCCTTTCACTAGAGACTGGTCACAACGTCGCGCAGCGCACCGATCACCTTGTCCTGGAGGCCGCGCGGCAGCGACGGGTACATGGGCAGCGAGAAGATCTCGCCGGCCAGCCGCTCGGTGACCGGGAGCGAGCCCTTGGCGTAGCCCAGGTGCGCGAAGCCGGTCATGGTGTGCACCGGCCACGGGTAGCTGATGTTCAGGTGGATGTCGTGCGCCTTGAGCCGTTCGATGATCTGCTCGCGCCGCGGATGCCTGACGACGTACACGTAGTAGACGTGGTCGTTGCCGGGGGCGACGGACGGGAGCACCAGGCCGCCGTCGCCGGTCAGGTCGGCCAGGCCCTCGGCGTACCTCTCCGCCACCGCCTGGCGGTCGGCGATGTAGTCGTCGAGGCGGGCCAGCTTGCGGCGCAGGATCTCGGCCTGCACCTCGTCCAGCCTGCTGTTGTGGCCCGGCGTCCTGACGACGTAGTACACCTCCTCCATCCCGTAGTAACGCAGGCGCCGCAGGTCGCCTTCGACGGCGTCGCCGGAGGTGATGACCGCGCCGCCGTCGCCGTAGGCGCCGAGGACCTTGGTCGGGTAGAAGGAGAACGCGGCGGCGTCGCCCATCGTCCCGGCGAGCCTGCCGTGGTGGCGGGCGCCGTGCGCCTGCGCGCAGTCCTCCAGGACGGCGAGGCCGTGCTCGGCGGCCAGGCGCCGCAGCGGCGCCATCTCGACGCACTGGCCGTACAGGTGCACCGGGAGCAGCGCCTTGGTGCGCGGCGTGATGGCCGCCGCCACCTGCGAGGTGTCCATGAGGAAGTCGTCCTCGCGCACGTCGACGAACACCGGTGTGGCCCGCGCGCCGTCGATGGCCACCACGGTCGGGGCCGCGGTGTTGGACACCGTGATCACCTCGTCGCCCGCCCCCACCCCGAGCGCCTCCAGGCCGAGTTTGACGGCGTTCGTGCCGTTGTCCACCCCGACACAGTGCGGCACGCCGTGGTAGAGCGCGAACTCCCGCTCGAAGCCCTGCACGCTCTCGCCGAGGACGAGCTGGCCGGACTCGAAGACCCTCTCGACCGCCTCAAGGATGTCCTTGCGCTCGCGCTTGTACTCCGGCAGGTAGTCCCATACGTGCGTAGACACTTGATCCACCTTCCAACGGTTCGCACCGGTCAGCCGGTTGCCAGGTTCGTGAGGAGGCCGACGACCTCGGCGGGCGGCGGCAGCGCGGCGATCTCCCGCGCCAGCTCCCGCGCCCGCTCGCGGTAGCGCGGCTCGCCGAGCAGTTCCCCGCACGCCGCGACCAGGTGCTCGGACTCCTGCTCCCCCGGCCCGAGCAGGATCGCGGCACCGGCCTCCGCCAGGCGCCGCATCTCCACGACCGACACGTCCTGGATGGCGATCAGCTGCGGTACGCCGCAGGCCAGCGCGGTCATGTCCGTGGCGCCGCCGCCGTGGTGCACGATCACGTCGCAGGTCGGGGCCAGCACGTCGAGCGGGATCCAGCCCGCCCGCACCTCGGGCAGCGCCGCCCGCAGTTCGGCCGCGACCGCCTCGGGGGCGGCGATGACGACCTCCACGCCGAGCCCGGCGACGCCCTTGGCGAGCCGGTGCAGCGCCTCCCCCGAGAACACGCGGCTGCCGCCGGTGATGCACACGCGCGGACGCTCGCCCCTGGCGTACATCCACGGCTCCAGCGGGCGCTGCGGATTGGTCGGCACGAACCGCATCGGCGCCGCCTCCGGCGCGCCGGCGGGCCGCAGGCTCGGCGGGCAGATGTCGATCCGCAGGTCCGGCTCGGGCAGCCGGTCGAGGCCGAGGTCGTCGAGCACCGGCCGCAGCACCTCCATGGCGCCCGGCTCGTAGATCGAGGCGTCGCCCCTGTCCCACTCCAGCAGCGCCGACGGGATGGACAGGTGGTGGGCGAGGAGGGCGGCGCCGTAGAACATCGGGCCGCCGACCACCACGTCGGGACGCCAGTGCGCGGCCATCTCCAGCAGCGGCCGCCGGCTCTCGACCGCGATCTCGGCGTAGACCCGGCCCGCCGCCCTGGCCGCCCCCTCCGGGTCCTGCGGCATCCCGGCCATGAAGGCGATGACGTCCTTCTCCGACAGTGGGGAGATCTGGACCGGTGACAGGCCCACCCCGGCGATGTCCGGCAGCAGCCACTGGATTCCGGCCATGAACACGCTGTGTCCCGCGTTGCGCACGGCCGTGGCCAGCGCGGTGTGGGTGTAGATCGTCGCCGGGCTGTTTCCCGGGATGAAGAGAGCCTTCATGACTTCCTGCCCTGGGGGTGCGGTGTGCGTGCGGGGACTACGCGGGGCCGGCGACCAGCGGGAAACGCTCGCCGTCCAGCGGTGCGCCCTGCCGGTAACCACCGAGGTCCGGGTCGTCGGGGTTGAGCAGGTTGTGGATGGAGGTGGCGTTGAAGGTCGCCCCGGCGTCCATGTAGATCGTGATCAGGGAGTACCTGGTGGCGTCGGTGCGGTTGGAGCCCGCCCAGTGCGCGATCCTGCCGTGGTGGAAGGTGACGTCGCCCGCGCGCACCGGGACGGTGACGGACGGCCGGTAGGCCAGCTCGGGCCAGCGGCCGAACGGGTCCTCCGCCTCGCCCAGCGCCTCCATCGGGTCCATGTCGGCCGGCGGCGGCTCGACCAGGCGGTGGGAGCCGGGGATGAAGCTCAGGCACCCACGGTCGGCGGGCACGTCCACCAGCGCGACCCAGGCGGTGAGCGCCGCCCGCGCCGTGAACGGGAAGAACACCTCGTCGTGGTGGATGGGCGTGAGCGTCGAGGCCGACTTCTTGCGGTAGAGGTCGCTCTTGAACAGGCGCAGAGCGCCGCCCGCCAGGGTCTCGGCGACCCGCGCGATCCGGGGGTGGCACGACAGGCCGCGCAGCACCTCGTTGTCGAGGCCCGCGTGGTTGACCCACTCCACGACGTTGCCCTCGTCCAGCTCGTGGCTGCGCACGCCCTCGTTGGGGCCGAGGGTGCGTGACTCCTCCAGGGCGAAGTGCCGCTTCGCCTCGGCGAGGAACCCCGCGACCTCCTCCTGGGCGAGCAACTGCGGGACGTGGACGTACCCGTGCTCGCGGTAGTGGGCTATCGACTGCTCGGACAGCACCTCCGGTGCCGTCGCCTCGCGCGTGAGCTGCATGGCCGTGAATCCTCTTCCTCGTGTGCCGGATACCTTGTGTGCCGGATACCTCGTGTGCCGGATTCGTCGTGTGCCGGATTCGTCGTACGTCGGATTCCTCGCGGGTCGGACGTTCCTCGTGGGTCAGACTGGGTGGACGGCGGATCGGGGGGTCAGCCTGAGGCTGAAGGCGGGCCGGGGATCGGGCGGGCCGGGCAGTTCCACGACGGTGCCGTGGGGGGACGCGCTCGTCCGGAGCGCGCCCGGCCGGCCCACGAGCGACACCCGCGCCCCGGCCTCCAGCCGGACGTCGAGCCCCACCGCCTCGGTGCGCGGGGTGCCGACCACGATCGCGTACACCGCCTCCGGCGTACTCGTGTAGCGCACCTGCAGGCCCTCGTCGGTGATCCCGGTGACGTGTGTCCACGGCCGGGTGCCGTAGACCGCCTCCCGGTTGCCGCCGGCCCAGTGGCCGAGCGCCAGCAGCCGCTGCGCCTGGACCCACGGGACCGCGCCGGTGCCGGTGGGGCCCACGTTGACCAGCAGGTTGCCGCCCCGGGCCGTGACGTCGGCCAGGGTCTGCACCAGCCGCTCCGCGCTGAGGTGGTCGGCGTCGCTCTCCTGCCGGTTGTAGCAGTAGCTCTGGCCCAGCGGCCACAGCGCCTCCCAGGCGCGCCCCGGCGGCCCGGCCGTGGTGCGCTCGGGGGTGGCGTAGTCGGAGGAGACCTCTCCCGAGGTCTGCCTCGGCAGGTCGAACCGGTCGTTGACCAGCCCGTCCGGGACCTGCTCCCGGTACCACGCGAACAGCTTCTCAAGATCGGTCCCCGGCGGGGACATGCCGTAGTCGTTCCACAGGACGCACGGCCGGTAACGGCGCACCAGCTCGTGCCAGTGCGCCAGGAAGTACTCGCGGTAGTCGGCCCCCTGCGGCACCGCGACCATCGCCGAGGCCAGGTCGCGCACCGGAGGGGCGGAGAAGGTGAAGTCCCAGGCGCTGTAGTAGACGCCGAAGCGCATGCCGTGCCCGCGTACGGCCTCGGCCAGTTCGCCCACGACGTCCCTGCCCGGCTGCCAGTCCCGCCGGTGCGGGTTGGGGTGGGCGCTCGGCCACAGCAGGAAACCGTCCTCGGCCTTGACGCTGAAGACGACGTAGCGGGCCCCGGCCCGCGCGAACAGCTCCGCCCACGGTTCCGGGTCCCAGCCGGGGATCGTCTCGTCGCGGAAACGCTCGACGAACGCCTCGTACGGCAGGTCGCCGTACGTCTCGGCGTGGTAGCGGGAGACGGCGCTGCCCGGCAGGGCCAGCGCGTTCTGGTACATCATGGCGTCGGGGTCGGTGCGCCACCACGTCGCCGACTCGACGCGCTCGTAGGCGCCCGCCTCGACGTACGGGTCGGGGATCAGGGACCTGCGCACCGGGGCGTAGGCCGGGATGGAGGCCGAGCCCCAGTGGACGAGGACGCCGAGCTTGGCGTCCTCGAACCACGCGGGCACCGGTGTGCTCGTCGCTGCCATGGTCGTTTCCATATGATCGTCGGGCACAGCCTGGGCGCGGCTGGAAGCGATGGTAGGCCCGGGATCCGGCCGGTCATCGGCATCGGGCGCCGACTGTGTCACGTTCACCTCGCGGTCTGGGGGGAGTTCCGGGCTGCTTCCCGGACGCCTTCGGGATCGCTTCCGGGATCGCACTGTAGGTCGCGGTGGTTATGGTCGGGTTAGGGTTCGCTCGCGGTCGGGTGACTCACACCTCGTACGGCTGGGCCGCCCGCGCCTCGCCCAGCGCCGACGCCCACCACAGCAGCCTGCTGAGCAGCGTCTTGGCGGCCATCCCGCACTCCTCGGGCGCCACCGCCTGCCCGTCCGGGCCGAACTGCTTGTCCACGATGTGGAAACTGACCGTGTCGCGCAGCGGCACCGCGTGCAGTTCGCCGAGGACCGAACCGAGATGGTCCACCGAGCGCAGGCCGCCGCCTCTGCCGCCGTACGACACGAAGCCGACGGGCTTGGCCCGCCACTCCTCGACGTACCAGTCGATCAGGGTCTTGAGCGAGGCGGGATAGCCTCGGTTGTACTCCGGGGTCACCAGCACGAAGGCGTCGGCCGCGTCGAGGCGGGGGCGCAGCGCCACCACCTCGGGCGGCGGTTCGTCGGTGATGACCGGCGGCAGCCGGGCCGAGGCGAGGTCGACGACGTCCACCTCGAACTGCCCGAACTGATCCACCGCGGTCACGAACCACCGCGCGACGGTCGGTCCGACCCTGCCCTCGCGCACGCTGGCGACGACCACGGCCAGTCGAAGGATCCTGGTCTGCATCGTCCCCCCTGCCGCCGGGCCCGTTCCTGTCGTCGTCAGTCACTGTAGGAAGGGCCGCCGTAGCGTGTGGATAGCAGACACATGGCAGATCGCCGCTCTTTCCGGCCCTGTCGTGGCTGGTTACCGCCTGGATCGCGGAGCTTTCGAGATCTGTCGTAGCACTGGGTTACTGTGACGCTATGCGCTTTGGGATGCTGGGGCCGCTCACCGTGTGGGCCGCAGACGGGCGGGCGGTCCGGGTCCCCGAGCTGAAGGTGCGCGCGCTGCTGGCCGACCTGCTCCTCCACGAGGGCCGTCCGGTGCCGGTCGAGCGGCTCATCGGCGACCTGTGGGGCGAAGACCCGCCGGGCAAGCCCTCGGGCGCGCTGCGGGCCAAGGTCTCGCAGCTGCGGCGGGCGCTGGAGGAGGCCGGGCCGGGCGGGCGCGACCTGGTCGTGTTCAGCCCGTCGGGCTACCAGCTCCGCGTCGAGCCCGACGCGCTCGACGCCATCCGCTTCCGGCGGCTGGTCGCCCGCGCCCACACCGCCGGTGAGGCCCGGTCGCGGGCCGCGCTGCTGTCCGAGGCGCTCGCGCTGTGGCGCGGGTCCGCGCTGTCCGACTTCGCCGCCGAGCCGTTCGCCCGCCCCGCCATCGCCCGCCTTGAGGAGCAGCGGCTGGCCGCCCTCGAAGAGCAGGCCGAGGCCCGGCTGGAGCTCGGCGACCACAGCCTGCTCGTGGGCGAGCTCACCGACCTGGTCGCCCTCCACCCGCTGCGCGAGCGGCTGCGGGCCGCGCAGATGCGCGCCCTCTACCGGTCCGGACGGCAGAGCGAGGCGCTGCGCAGCTACCAGGACCTTCGGGCGCGGCTGCGCGAGGAGCAGGGCCTGGACCCAGGCTCGGCGCTGGCCGCCCTGTTCCAGGCGATCCTCGCCCAAGACCCGGCGCTGGAGGCCGTGCCGGAGGGCGCCCCGAGGCACCGGTCCAACCTGGCGGCGCCGGTCAGCGAACTGGTCGGCAGGTCGCAGGCGGTCGGCAGTGTGCTCGCGCTGCTGCGTACGGGGCGGCTGGTGACGCTCACGGGTCCCGGCGGCGTCGGCAAGACGCGCCTGGCCACCGAGGTGGCGGGCCGGCTCGCCGACTTCTACCCGGACGGTCTGTGGGTCGTCGAACTCGCCGGCCGCAGCCGCCCGCCGGCCGTCGATCCTCCCTCCATCGACTCGCCGGCCGCCAACCCGCCCGCTTCCGCCCCGCACGCTTCCGCCCCGTCTGTCGGCGGCCCTCCCTCCATCGCCCCGCCTGTCGCCGCCCCGCCTGTCGCCGCCCCGCCTGTCGCCGCCCCGCCTGTCGCCGCCCCGCCTGTCGCCGCCCCGCCTGTCGCCGCCCCGCCTGTCGCCG
>NZ_BAAAHQ010000015.1:330800-333011 GCF_039525605.1 Nonomuraea longicatena
CCGTGGTGGCGGAGGCGGTGGCCGAGGCCATGGGCATCCGCGACGACGCGGTGCGCGGCGGCACCTCCGGCCACCTGCTCGACCGGCTGACCGGGGCGCTGCGCGGCACCCGCGTCCTGCTGGTCCTCGACAACTGCGAGCACCTCGCAGAAGGCGTCGCCGAACTCGTCGGGCCGCTGCTGCGGGCCGCCCCCGAACTCCGCGTGCTGGCCACCAGCCAGGAGCCGTTCGGGGTGCCGGGCGAGCACCTGTGGCCGGTCCCGCCGCTCGACCTGCCCGGCCCGGAGGCCGACCACCGGGCGCTCATGGACAGCGGCGCCGTACGCCTGTTCGTGCGCAGGGCCGCCGCCGCCGCGCCCGGGTTCGCCCTCGACAGCGGCAACGCCGCCTCGGTCGCCGCGATCTGCCGCAGGCTCGACGGCATCCCCCTGGCCCTCGAACTGGCCGCCACCCGGGTGCGTGCCCTCGGGGTGCGCGAACTGGCCAACCGGCTCGACGACCGCTTCCGCGTGTTGTCGTCCGGGCTGCGCGGCGCCCCGGCCAGGCAGCGCACCCTGCGGGCGACGATCGACTGGAGCTGGAACCTGCTGTCCGGCCCCGAGCGCACGGTGTTGCGGCGGCTGGCCGTCCACGCCGACGGGTGCACGCTGGAGGCGGCCGAGGACGTGTGCTCGGGCGGCGAGGTGGCGGCGGCCTACGTGCCCGACCTGCTGGCCCGGCTGGTCGACCGCTCGCTCGTCACCGTCCTGGAGGGCACGGCGGAGAGCACGGCGGCCGCCCCGCGCTACCGGCTGCTGGAATCGGTGGCGGCCTACTGCGCCGAGCGGCTGGCCGAGGCCGAGGAGACCGAGAGCGTCCGCGAACGCCACGCCCGCTACTACACCGGGCTGGTCGAACGCGCCGAACCCCACCTGCGCGGCCACGGCCAGCGCGAATGGCTGCGCAGGCTCGACGAGGAGAGCGCCAACCTGCGCGCGGCGCTCGCGCACGCGCGCCGGAGCGGCGCCGCCCGGCTGGCGTTGCGGCTGGTCAGCGCGGCGGCCTGGTACTGGTACCTACGCGGCCGGTTGCGCGAGTGCCGCAGGTCGCTGGCCACCGCCCTCGCGATCGACGGCCCCGCGCCCGCCGCGCTGCGCGCCAAGGCCACGGTGTGGCAGATCGGCATGACCCGGATCGCGCGGGCCACCGCAGAACCGGACGGGCTCGCCGTCCCCGACCCCGCGCTCGACCCTGGGCCCGGCCCCGCGCCCGGCCCCGCGCCCGACCCCGCGCCCGTTCCCGACCCCGCGCTCGGCCCCGGACCCGTTCTCGGGTCCGACGCCGCGCCCGATCCTGCGCCCGATCGTGAGATCGACGAGCCGGGGGAGCGGGCCAGGGCACAGTGGTTCCTCGCCTTCGCCCTGCACACCATGACGGAGGAGCCCGTCGTGCGCGAGCTCATGGACCGGGCCACCGCGGGCTTTCGCGCCCTCGGCGACCAGTGGGGCGCGGCCGCCGTCCTCAGCCTGCGCGCCTGGGACGCGCTGGCCCGCGCCGACCTCGCGGTCGTCAAGCGCGACGGCGAGCTGAGCCTGCGCATGTTCCGCGAGGTGGGCGACCTGTGGGGGCAGGTCCAGGCCACCCGGCCGCTCGCGACCCTGGCCGAGGTCACCGGCGACTACGACAGGGCCGCCCGCCTCCACCGCGAGGCGCTGCGCGTCGCGGAGGACCTCGGGTTGTGGCCCGAGGCGTCCTGGCAGCTGTCCGGCCTGGGCCGGATCGCCATGCTGACCGGCGACCACGTCCGCAGCAGGGAGTTCCACGAGCGGGCCAGGCGCATCGCCGCCGGGCAGTCGGACGCCTACGGCGAGAAGTACGCCGAACTCGGGCTGGCGCTCGGCGCGCGCCGCGAGGGCCGGCTTGAGGCCGGGGAACGGCACCTGCGGGCCGTGCTCGACTGGATCACCCCTGCGGACGTGGACGGCACCGCGCTGATCATGGCCGAGCTCGGCTACATCGCCGAACTGCGTGGCGACGTGCGCGAGGCGCTGGCGCGGCAGGCCGACGGCTTCGCCGCCGCCCGCGCCTCCAAGGACCCGAGGGCCGTCGCGCTCTCGCTGGAGGGCCTGGCGGGCGCGCAGGCCCTGGCCGGGCACCATCGCGCCGCCGCCCGGCTGCTCGGCGCCGCCGACGCGGCCCGGCGTTCGATCGGCGCGCCGCTGCCCGCCGCCG
>NZ_BAAAHQ010000015.1:333033-347721 GCF_039525605.1 Nonomuraea longicatena
TGCCGCCGAGCGCGGCGACGTCGAGCGTACGGCGGCGGCGGTGCGCACGGTGCTGAGCGCGGGAGAGTTCACGGCCGAACTGGAACGCGGAGCCGAGGCCGAACCCGGCGACCTGGTCGCAAGCCTGCCCGGCACTGCCTGATCCGGAACGGGTGCTGAGGCCGGACCCGGCGATCTGGTCTGCCCGGATCACGCTCTATCCCGACAGTCCTCGGTCCTGGACTGTTTCGTCTGGACTGGTGGCGTGCTTGGTGGGTTTCCACCAGTCCGGGTGGTCGCGGTACCACGCGACCGTGTCGGCCAGCCCTGCGGCGAAGGGGATGCGCGGCTCGTAGCCGAGCTCCTCCCGGATCTTGGACTCGTCCACCGAGTACCTCAGGTCGTGGCCCTTGCGGTCGGGCACCATGCGGATCGCCGAACGATCGGCCCCGCACAGCTCCAGCAGCCGCTCGGTGACGGCGAGGTTGGTCTCCTCCGTGCCGCCGCCCACGTTGTAGACCTCGCCCGCGCGGCCCCGCGTCAGCACCAGGGCGACCGCCCGGCAGTGGTCGTCCACGTGCATCCACTCGCGCATGTTGCCGCCGTCGCCGTACACCGGCACGTGCCCGCCTTCGAGCAGGTTCGTGATGAACAGCGGGATGAGCTTCTCCGGATGCTGGTACGGCCCGTAGTTGTTGGTGCAGCGGGTGATCGAGACGTCGAGCCGGTGGGTGCGCCAGTACGAGCGCGCCACCAGATCGGAGCCCGCCTTGGAGGCCGCGTACGGCGAGTTCGGCAGCAGCGGGTCCAACTCGGTCCACGACCCCTTGGCGATGGATCCGTACACCTCGTCGGTGGAGACGTGCACCACCCGCCCGACGCCGCACTGCAGGGCGGTGTCCAGCACCGTGTGGGTGCCGAGCACGTTGGTGCGGAAGAACTCGTCCGCCCCCTCGATCGAGCGGTCGACGTGCGTCTCCGCGGCGAAGTGGACGACGGCGTCGTGGCCGGGCAGCACCTGCCTGAGCAGGTCGCGGTCGCAGACGTCGCCGTGCACGAACGACAGGCGCGGCCCGTCGGCGGGGAGGTTGTCGCGGTTGCCGGAGTAGGTGAGTTTGTCCAGCGCGGTGATCGTCGCGCCGGACAGGCCGGGGTAGCCGTCGGCGAGGACGGTCCGCGCGAAGTGCGAGCCGATGAACCCGGCCGCGCCGGTGACGAACAGCCTCATACCGCAGCCTCCACGTCCGCCTGTTCGCCGAAGATCGGCCTCACGCCGGGCGCCTGGTGGCCGGAAGCCGGCCTCACGCGGCGACCTCCACGTGTGCGTGATCGCCGACGATCAGCCGGTGCCCCGTGCCGTCGCCCGGGGCGCCCACCGACGCCGAGCGTCCGATGAGGGAGTCGCGGACGTCGCGGACCAGCGTGATCGTGGCCGAATCCAGCACGATCGAGCCCCGGATCCCCGCGTGCCGCAGTTCGCAGTCGCGGCCGATCGCGGTGTACCCGCCGACGTGGCTGTCCTCGACCAGGGTGCCCGCGCCGATGATGGCGGGCCCCTCGACGCGGGAGCGGATCACGCGGGCGCCGGGTTCGACGACGACCGCGCCGCTCAGTGTGCTGGCCGCATCGACCTGGCCGAGGACGGCCGGCTCCAGCCGGTCGAGCAGGCGGCGGTTGCAGCGCAGCACGTCCTCGACGCGGCCGGTGTCCTGCCAGTAGCCGAGGTATTCGCAGGCGCGTACGTCGTGGCCGCCGTCGACCAGCCACTGGATCGCGTCGGTGATCTCCAGCTCGCCCCGGCCGCTGGGCTTGACGGCCGCGACGGCCGCGTGGATGGCGGGTGTGAAGAAGTACACGCCGATCAGGGCCAGGTCGCTCCTCGGCTCCTTCGGCTTCTCGACCAGGCGCAGCACCGTCCCGTCCGGGCCCAGTTCGGCCACGCCAAACGACTCGGGGTCGCTGACCTTGTGCACGACCACCTGGGCGGCGGGCCGGGCGGCGGCGAAGTCCTCGGCGATGCCGGCGACGCCGTCCGGGAGCATGTTGTCGCCCAGATACATCACGAAGTCGTCGTCGGCGAGGAAGTCGCGGGCCAGCCGTACGCAGTGGGCGAGGCCGAGCGGCTCGGGCTGCGCGATGTAGGTGACGCGCGCGCCGAACCGGGCCCCGTCGCCGATCGCGCCGGCGATGTCGTCGGCGCGGTCGCCGACGACCACGCCGATGTCGGTGATCCCGAGCGCGCGGAGATTGTCCAGGACGTGCTCCAGAACCGGTTTGCCGGCGATCGGGATCAGCTGTTTCGGCAGCGAGTGGCTGAACGGCCGCAGGCGGGTTCCGGACCCGCCGGACAAGACCAGAGCCTTCACGGACGACCCCTCTCAGAAAACCGGTCACGATATTTCGGGCAAGCGTGGTCCATCGTTTATCGGGACCAATGTAGGCCGGCCGGAGAAGTGCGCTTCCCGAATCAATACCGGAGTGTGTCAGCTCGCTGACCTGACAGACTTCCCGGCGTTTTCCACGAAAACTCGGGGATTTCTAGATCCTCGACAATTATGAAGGGATCCCAGCTGCGGCCCAGAGAGGACCTCGACCTCCCCGTACGGTTCGCCCGCTCCGCCGCCGCCACCGAAGGCAGCGGAATGCGCACCGATGACGTCTCCGGCTGGATCGCCGAACGCGCCACGGCCGCCGAGTTCTCGGTGGAACGCATCCCGTTCGCCGAACTCGACGGCTGGCGCTTCGAGAAGGACACGGGAAACCTCGTCCACCGCAGTGGACGCTTCTTCACCGTCGAGGGCCTGCGCGTGAGGAGGGACGCCGCCGCCGTCCCCGAATGGCACCAGCCCATCATCAGGCAGCACGAGGTCGGCATCCTCGGCATCCTGGCCAAGGAGTTCGACGGGGTGCTGCACTTCCTGATGCAGGCCAAGATGGAGCCGGGCAACCCGAGACCGATCCAGCTCTCGCCGACCGTGCAGGCGACGCGCAGCAACTACACCAGGGCCCACCGGGGCGCGCGGGTGAAGTACCTGGAGTACTTCAGGGAGCCGGAGCGCCACGGCCGGGTGCTCGCCGACGTGCTGCAGTCCGAGCACGGCTCGTGGTTCCTGCGCAAACGCAACCGCAACATGATCGTCGAGGTCTTCGGCGACGTACCCCTGCTCGGCGACTTCCGCTGGCTGACCCTCGGCCAGATCGGCGAACTGCTCCACCGCGACAACCTGGTCAACATGGACGCGCGCACGGTGCTCGCCTGCGCGCCGGTCGGCAGGGGTACGGCGCTGGCCGCGCACTCCGACGCCGACCTGCTGTCGTGGTTCACCGCCGAGCGCTCCGGGCACGAGGTGTCGGCGGAGCCGGTGCCGCTGTCGGCCGTACCCGGCTGGGTGCGCCGCGAGTCGGCCATCGAGCACGAGGACGGCCGCTACTTCCGGGTCGTGGCCGTGGCCGTGCGGGCCGGCAGCCGCGAGGTCACCTGCTGGACGCAGCCGCTGTTCGAACCGTGCGGCGAGGGCGTCATCGCGATGTTCGCCCGGCGGATCGGCGGCGTCCCGCACGTGCTCGTGCACGCCCGGGTGGAGGGCGGGTTCGTCGACGGGGTCGAACTCGGCCCCACCGTCCAGTACATGCCCGCCAACTACGCCCACCTGGCGGCGGGGGACCGGCCGCTGTTCGTGGACCTCGCGCTGTCGCCGGACCCGGAGCGCGTCCTCTACCAGGCGATGCTCAGCGAGGAGGGCGGCCGGTTCCGCAACACCGAGAGCCGGTACACGGTGATCGAAGTCGACGAGAGCCAGGTGCCGGACCGGCCGCCGAGCGGGTACCGCTGGGTGACGCCCGGCCAGCTCGGCTCGCTGGTGCGCCATCCCCACTATGTGAACGTCCAGGCCCGCACCCTGCTGGCCTGCTTCAACACGCGGGCGGTCCGTTGGTGAGCGCCCAGACCGCGAGGAGAGTTTCAGTGTCGTCGAAGATGAGCGTCTCCGCGAGGGAGCGGTTCCTTTCCGAGGTGCACGTCGGAGTGCTGAGCGTCGCCGACGTCGGCGGGAGGGCGCCGCTGGCGGTGCCGGTCAGCTACGTGTACGAGCCGGCCGGCGTCATCGAGTTCGCCACGGGCGGCGACACCAGGAAGCTCGCCCTGCTCCGGGCCTCCGGCCGCTGCTCGTTCCTCGTGCAGACCGAGGAGGTCCCCTTCAAGTACGTCTGCGTCGAGGGGCCGGTCGAGATCGAGGACACCGTCCCGATGGACTGGTACCGCGCCAGCGCGCTGCGCTACCTCGAACCCGACCTGGCCGAGCGGTACGTCACGGCCACCAAGGACTTCGTCGAGGACATGGTCCTCGTCCGCGTCCGGCCGGAGCGCTGGCTCACCTACGACTCCACGGCCGAGTACGCCGCCCTCTGACGCTCACGACCCGAGCACCTCCTTCAGCAGCCCGCCGAGGATGAGGTTGCCGTTGCCGGTGAGGAAGGACTCGGCGTGGAACTGGATCGAGGCGAAGCGCGGGCCGCGCAGCGCGTGCACCTCACCGGTCCGCGCGTCCCGGCTCACCTCGACCAGCCCCAGCTCGGCGACCTCGACCTTGTCGCTGTCGCTCACGGCGGCGAAGGAGTTGTAGAACCCCACCCGCTCCCTGACGCCGAACAGGTCGATCTCCCGCTGCAGCCCCTGGTTGGGCATCGGGCAGCGGATCACCTCGAAGCCGAGGACCGAGGCGAGCACCTGGTGGCTCAGGCACACCGTGAGGAAGGGCCGCCGCTCCTCCAGCAGGGTGCGGACGTCCGCGTACAGGCTGGCGATCTTGGGGTGGGCCCGGTCGCGCGGATCACCGGGTCCCGGTCCCATCACCACCAGGTCGTAGTCGTCGAGGTCGCGGGGCTCGCCGTAGCGCCGTAGCGCCACCGACAGCCCCAGTGAGCGGAGCTGGTGGTCGAGCATCGAGGTGAAGGCGTCCTCCGCGTCGACCACCAGCACCCGGCGGGCGGCCAGCTCCGGGTCCAGCCGTACCTTGTCCGCGCCCCGCGACAGCCAGAACCCGGCGATGCCCGAGTTGCGGCCGGCCAGCGCCGAGCGCACCTCCGGGTGGCCGCCGAGCGGCGCCCGCGCCCGCGCCCGCAGCGCGTCGAGCAGCCCCGCCGCCTTGGCGTGGGTCTCCGCGACCTCGGAATCCGGGTCGGAGTGGCGCACGAGCGTGGCCCCGGTGCCGATCGACACCCGGCCGCCGCTGTCGATGTCGGCGGTGCGGATCAGGATGGCGGAGTCCAGCACGGGCCGCCCGCCCTCGTCGGTGCCGATGAGCGCGGCGACCCCGCCGTAGTAGCCGCGCCCCTGCGGCTCGTAGCGGCTGATGACCCGGCAGGCGCTCTCCAGCGGGCTGCCGGTCACGGTGGGGGCGAACATCGTCTCGGCCAGGATCCGGCGCGGGTCGCTGCCGCTGCGCCCCCGGATGAGGTACTCGGTGTGCGCCAGCCGCGCCATCTCCTTCAGGTACGGCCCCTCCACGTGCAGCCGCAGGTCGCAGATCCTGGACATCATCTTGAGTTCCTCGTCGACCACCATGTAGAGCTCGTCCGCCTCCTTGCGGTCGGCGAGGAAGTCCATGACCTCGGGCAGGGTGGGGCCGCCCGGCGGGTACCTGTAGGTGCCGCTGATCGGGTTCATGACGGCGACGCCGCCGCTCAGGCTGATGTGCCGCTCCGGGCTGGCGCCGACGAAGGTGCGCTCCCCGGTGTGCACGACGAACGTCCAGTACGTGCCGGACTCCCGCTGGAGCAGCCGCCGGAACAGCACCAGCGCGCTGCGCGGCGTGTAGCCGGTGATCTCGGTGACGAACGAGCGCCTGATGACGAAGTTGGACCCCTCGCCCCTGCCGATCTCGTTGGCGATCACCTCGCGCACGGTCTCGGCGTAGGCGTCGTCGTCCACGTCGAAGCGCCCGCCGGACAGCCGGAGCTCCGTGTCGGGGATGCGGGCGAGCGCCTCGGCGACCGGCACCACGGCCTGGCCGGTCACGCTCAGCGCGATCAGCGGCGCGCCGTCGTCGACGCAGTCGAAGCCGCGCTCGCCGATCTGGCGGTACGGGATCACCGCGAGGACGTCGTGGCGGGCGGCGCCGGGCCGTACCGGCGGCTCGGGCAGCGGCAGATCGGCCAGCGCGGCCGGCGTGGACACCTCGCCGACGAGCACGTCCAGCAGCGCCTGGCCGGTCACCTCGGGCCGGTGGAGCAGGGCGAAGGCCGGTGGCCGGGGTGACAGAACCAGGTCGAGCGGGTGTGGGCCCATGGGTGCTCCCTCCCTCGTCGGGCGCGATCAGTGAGTGGCCTCGTGCAGGTACGCCATCCCACGGGCGGCGGTGGCCGCGCCGAGCTGGGCGAGGACGGCGCCGGTCGTGCAGACCACCGCGCAGCGCTGCGCCGCGTACTCGGCGGCCAGGCGGTGGAAACCGGCGGAGAAGTCGGCGACGGCGTCGGCGACGAAGAACGGCTCGATGTCGTTGGTGAAGGCGTCCACCGCCGTCATCAGCACGCCGACGTGCGCGTACACGCCGCAGACGATCAGCTGGTCGCGGCCGCTGCGCCGCATCCGGTCGAGCAGGCCGGAACGGTGGAAGGCGCTGTAGCGCCATTTCGTGAACATCCAGTCGCCGGGGGCGGGCCGCAGCGGGTCGATGATCTGCCGGTCCTCCGGGTCGACCCGCATGCCCGGCCCCCAGAAGTCCTTCAGCAGGCCGCGCTGCTCGCCGGTCATGTTGCCCGGTTGCGCCGTGTAAGCGACCGGGACGCCGAGCGCGGCGCAGCGCTCGCGCAGCCGTACGACGTTGCCGACCAGGCGCTCGCGCAGTTCGGGGGCGGCGGCGAAGGGCCGCAGGAAGAATCGCTGCATGTCGTGCACGAGCAGGACGGCGCGGTCCGGGTTCGCACTCCACCGGGCGGTGTTGGCGGGAAGGTCCTCCCCGTTCGGTAGCTGGTAGGGGCTGATGGCCGGGATGCCGGGCATGGTGGTTCCTTCCGCGAGGGAGGTCAGACGCCGAGGGTGGCCCCGCCGTCGACCGTGAGCGTGTGCATCGTGATGTGGACCGCCTGCTCCGACAGCAGGAACAGGACGGCGGCCGCGATGTCCTCGGCACGGGCCAGGCGGCGCAGCGGGATGCCCAGCCGGTAGGAGCCGAGGTCGCCGTCGAGCGTTCTGCGCGGGCCGCGCTCGTCGGCCCACATCGAGCGCAGCATCCGCGTGTCCGTCGAGCCGGGCGCGACCAGGTTGCAGCGGATGCCGTGCGCGGCGACCTCCAGGCCGAGGCATCGGGTGAAGGCCGCGGCGGCCGCCTTGGAGGCCGCGTAGGCGGCCATGTCCGTGCGGGGCGTCGCGGCGGCGTTGGAGACCACGGTGACGATGGCGCCGCCCGCGCGCGGCACCATCCGCTCGACCAGCGCCTGCGAGGTGTTGAACACCCCGGTGGTGTTGACGGCGAAGCTGGCCGCCCAGTCGTCCTGGGTGAGGTCCCTGACCCCGCCGAGGCGCAGCACCCCGGCGCAGTTGACGAGGTGGTCCACGGGGCCGAGGTCGCGTTCGACGGCCTCGACCATCGACTCGACGTCGGCTCGCCGCGCCACGTCGACGGCGTAGCCGACGGCGCGCAGGCCGTCCGCGTTGAGTTTCGCGGTCGTCCGCGACAGCCTGCTCGCGTCGCTGTCCACGGCCGCCACCACGCTGCCGCGCTCGCCCAGGGCGCGGGCGACCGCGGCGCCTATGCCGCCGGCCGCGCCGGTCACCACGGAGATGCTGCTGTTCATCGGCGCTCCGTCCGCTGTTCGATGGGTCACCAGGTCCAGGCCGAGACGACCGCGACCGCCTGGCCCGGGTTGAGCCGGGGGTCGCAGAAGGTCGTGTACTTGTCGCTCACGTGCTCGTCGTGCGCGCTGTTGGCGACGCACTCGGTCACCTCGTCGGGGGTGGTCTCCAGGTGCAGCCCGCCGGCGACGCCGCCCGCGCCCCTGACCGCGGCCTGGAAGCCCTGCACCTCGCGGACGATCGTGTCCACGTAGCGGGTCTTGAGGCCGCCCGCCGTGGTGACGGTGTTGGCGTGCAGCGGGTCGGTGAGCCAGATCACCGGGTGCCCGGCCCCGCGCACCGCCGCCACCAGGCCGGGCAGCCGGTCGCCCACGGCCTGCGGCCCCATGCGCGCGACCAGCGTCAGCCGGCCGGGTACCCGGTCGGGGTCGAGGCGCTCGCACACCTCCAGCAGTTCCCCCGCCGTGACCGAGGGGCCGATCTTGCAGGCCACCGGGTTGGCCACCAGGGACAGCAGTTCGACGTGCGCGCCGCCGGGGTCGCGCGTACGGTCGCCGATCCACGGCCAGTGCGTGGAGGCGAGCACGATCCGCCCCCGCCGGTCACGCCGCAGCATGGGCAGCTCGTAGTCGAGAAGCAGCGCTTCGTGGCTGGTCCACACGGACGGCTCGCAGGCCGTCCGGCCGCGCTCGCCCATCCAGCCGAGCTGCGCCATCGCCTCGGCCGCCGCCCGGTAGCCGGACAGGATGCGCATCGGGTCCGGGCGTCTGCCGAGCGAGTCCGGGTCGGGGCTGTTGACCATGTGCCCCCGGTAGACCGGCAGCGTGAGGTCGCCGTGCCGTTCGGTGAGCCGCGAGCGTGGCTTGCCGAACTGCCCGGCGATCCGCCCGGCGCGCACGACCGGCATGCCTGTGATCATCTTGAGCGTCCCGGCGAGCACGTCCAGCAGCCCGACCTTGCGGGCGACGGCCGCCGCGTTGCACTCGGCCGGGTCCTCGCTGCAGTCGCCGGCGAGGACGACCAGCGCCCGGCCCGCCGCCACCTCGGCGAGGACGCGCCGCAGCCGGGCGACGTCGTCCCCGCACACCAGCCCCGGACGGTCGCCGAGCCACCGGTGCACGGTCGTCAGAACGCGGGGATCGGCCCACTCCGGCTGCTGCAGCGCGGCTTTCGACCGGATCCTGACCAGCTCGTCCTCCAACGGTCTCTCCTTTGCCGAAGCGAGTGGCGAGGGCCTGCCGTGGGATCCACGGGCGGCGCGCTCACGAGGCCCTGTTCAGGGGCCACGCGGAGTAGGCGGAGCGCACCACGACGGCGTGGGCCGCCGAGGCGAGGGTGATGTGGCGGTGCCAGCCGGCGTAGGAGCGGCCGACGTAGTCGCGGATGCCCACGTTCTCCGACACCGAGGCGACGTCGTGCTCCACCTTGGCGGCCAGGCCGCTCAGCCGCAGCAGCGCGGCCGGGCGGGTGGTCCGCACGTCGCTGAGCCACAGCTCGTCCGGCCGGTCGGCGCCGGGCGCGCCCACGCCCCACAGCAGCAGCCGCCGCCCGCGCCGTAGGGTGGCCGGGCACTCCTCGCCCGGCGACGGCTCCCGCACCCGGACGGCGGCGACCATGGCCGGGCCGCCGGGCCGCCCCGGTGCCGCCACCGGGCGGCGCAGCTTGCGGGCGGCGTGCATGATCTGCATCGCGGGCAGGGTGGCGGAACCGTAGCCGGTCAGCGCGGGATCGTCCACGGTCAGGGCGAGGTTCCCGCCGATCCGGGCGGCGAAGGGGGCGCCTGCGGCGTACAGGGCGCGCACCACCGGCAGGGTCTCGGCGGTCTCCAGGTTGACCACCACCGGCAGTGCGGGCAGGCCCCAGTCGGACATGGCCTCCAGGTACGCCTCGACGGCAGGGTCGCCGGGCCGTTCCGATCCGGCCTCCGGCGCCCGGTCGCCGCGCCCGCTCGCCTCGAACCACGATCCGGGCAGGTGCAGTTTCCAGTTGACGGGGCCGGTGAAGCGTTCGGAGGCGGCCCACAGCCCGACGGCCTGCTGGGCGCTGAGCAACTGCCCGTCGGCGGGGGAGAAAAAGCGGCCCACGCCGACGGAGTGCTGCCCGCCCTTCGGGATCACCAGCGGGTGCAGCACCCACGCCGCCGGAGGGGCGGTCTCGACCAGGTAGCGGGCCAGTCCGCGCCGGACCGGCACCCAGTCCCAGGTGGAGCTGCAGATGAAGTGGTGCAGGCTCTGTGCGGTGCCCCGGCCGCCGAGGACGGCGGCCATGCTCCTGATGGACTTGCGTCCCGGGGCCGCCAGCAGGCCGCGCAGGTATTCCTCGCCTTTCCTACGCTGATCGCTGCGGCGCAGAAAGGTGAAAAGGGCGGCGCACACCTCGGTGAGCACCGCGTCGTCGGCGACGGTCGACGGCGAGTATGTGGTGGCCGTGTTCTCGATGGCCGGCTCAAGGGTTCTCAGGTCGGCGGTTCTCATGAGCAGTCCCAGGCTGTCGTTTTCCCATGCCGGAAACGATCTTCTCCAGCGACTCAGATTCCCCGATGCTATGGATTTGCCTGCTGCCTGATGAATGACAACACTGTGGCAATGTTCAGCACGGGGCCCATTTCACCGTGGCGGACCCGTGCCCCAGCAGGGGCGATGCCCCAGGCACACTAATGCATGGCTGATTACTGCTAAGCGCCTGTCACATTGATTGACTTCGCCTCCCGGGGTCCGGCACAGTCGGTGGTCCGTGTCAGGGCGTGAAATGCCTACCCGCCGGATCGGTGTGGAAGCGGAGTCGTTTATGCAGGTGGAGAAGAAAGTAATTCTCGCGGAACCCCGCAGTTTCTGTGCCGGGGTACGCCGGGCGATCGCCATCATCGAGTTGGCGCTGGAACGCCATGGGCCGCCCGTCTATGTGCGCAAGGAAATCGTCCACAACCACTACGTGGTGGGTCTGCTGAGACGGCGCGGCGCGCGGTTCGTGGATTCCGAGGACGAGGTGCCGGAGGGGGCCATCTGCGTCTTCTCCGCCCACGGGGTCTCCCCGCAGGTGCGCGAGAACGCGAAGTCGCGGCAGCTCGACGTGATCGACGCCACCTGCCCCCTGGTGTCGAAGGTGCACCAGGAGGCCAAGCGGTACGCCGTACAGGGCCGCACCCTGCTGCTCGTCGGGCACGCCGACCACGAGGAGGTCGAGGGCACCTACGGCCACGCCCCCCGGCAGACCGTCATCGTCGAGACCGTCGAGGACGCCGAGCGGCTGGACCTGAAACCCGACACCCCGGTCGCCTACCTCACCCAGACGACGCTGTCGGTGGACGAGACCCGCGACATCATCGGCGTGCTGCAGCGCAGGTTCACCGACCTGCTCGGACCGGGTACCGACGACATCTGCTACGCCAGCCAGAACCGCCAGGACGCCATCAAGGCCATCGTGCCGCGCAGCGACCTGGTGCTCGTCGTCGGCTCGCGCAACTCCAGCAACTCGATCCGCATGGTCGAGGTGGCCAGGCGGCACGGCGTCGCCGCGCACCTGGTGCCGGACGTGACGGCCTTCGACCCGGCCTGGCTGGCGGAGGTCTCGACGGTGGGGGTGAGCGCGGGGGCCAGCGCCCCCGAGATCCTCGTGGACCAGCTCCTTGAGGAACTGGCCGCCCACGGCTACACCGACGTGGAACTGGAGAGTGTCGCGCAGGAGAACGTGGTGTTCGCGCCGCCCGCCAGGCTCACCGCGACCTCGGCGGGCGACGGCGGCGGCGACCGCAGAGAGGAGTACCGGGGATGCTGGACACCGCGCTGACGGGCGCGCGGCGGCTGCGGCTGTCGCTCATGGAACGGGTGGAAGAGCGGCTGCGGTCCTTCCTCGCGGCCGAGGCGACCCGCTGGAGCCGGGTCGACCACCGGGGCGAGGCCCCGGTCGAGGCGGTGTCCGCGCTGGTGCGGGCGGGCGGCAAACGGCTGCGCCCGGCGTTCTGCGTGACCGGGTTCCTCGCGGCGGGCGGCGACCTCGGCGACCCGGTGATCGTGGGCGCGGCGGCCGGGCTCGAACTCGTGCACGCGGGCGCGCTGATCCACGACGACGTGCTGGACGCGGCCGACTCGCGCAGAGGCGCGCCCGCCGTCCACACCAGGCACATCGCCGAGCACCGGGCCAGGGGCTGGCGGGGCGAGTCGCGCCGCTACGGCGAGGGGGTGGCGATCCTGTCGGGCGACCTGGCCAGCGTGTACGCCGGCGAGCTGGCCGGCGATCTGCCGCCCGCCGCCCGCCGCGTGTGGAACGAACTGGTCACCGAGATCGCCATCGGGCAGTACCTGGACCTCGCGGTGGCCGCCGAGTCGGTGATCGAGCCGGAGCTGTCGCGCTGGATCGCGGTGTGCAAGTCCGGCCGCTACAGCATCCACCGGCCGCTGCTGCTCGGCGCCGCCGTCGCCGGCCGCGACGATCTCGCGCCGGAGTTCGCCGAGTACGGCGAGGCCCTCGGCGAGGCGTTCCAGCTTCGCGACGACCTGATCGACGCCTTCGGCGACAGCCGGGCGGCGGGCAAACCCGTCGGCAACGACCTGGACCAGCACAAGATGACGCTGCTGCTCGCCTGGGCCGCGCAGCGGGACGAGCAGGTGCGGAGCCTGCTGGACGAACCCGAGTGGGACACCGTCCGCATCCGCGCGCGCCTGGCCGCCACCGGGATCGGCGACCAGGTCGAACGGCACATCGACGACCTGGTCGGCCGGGCCCGCGACGCCATCGCCCGCGCGCCCGTCGAGGCCGCCTGGCGCACCGAGCTGGCCGAGATGGCCAGCGAGGTCGCCTACCGGGACCGGTGAGACCTAGTACGAGGAGTGATCACGTTGGCTTTGTTGGACGCGCTGGACGGGCAGGCTCGCCTGCGGCGGATGGACACCGAGGAACTGGACGCGCTGGCCGGGGAGATCAGGGCGTTCCTCATCGACCGGGTCTCGCGTTCCGGCGGGCACCTGGGCCCCAATCTGGGCGTGGTGGAGCTGACGATCGCGCTGCACCGCGTCTTCGACTCGCCGCGCGACCGGCTGGTGTGGGACACCGGCCACCAGTCGTACGTTCACAAGATCCTCACCGGCCGGCGCGCGGGCTTCGACCGGCTGAGACAGCAGGGCGGCCTGTCGGGCTACCCGTCGCAGGCCGAGTCCGAGCACGACCTGGTGGAGAACTCGCACGCCTCCACCTCGCTCTCGTACGCCGACGGCCTGGCCCGCGCCGACGCCTACCGCGACGTCCGCGACCGCGCGGTCGTCGCGATCATCGGGGACGGCGCGCTGACCGGCGGCATGGCCTGGGAGGCGCTCAACAACATCGCGGGCGGCCCTGAGCGCGGGCTGGTCATCGTGCTGAACGACAACACGCGCTCGTACGCGCCGACGATCGGCGGCGTGGCCGACCACCTCGCGGTGCTGCGCGAGGGCCGGTCGTGGCCGGGGGTGTTCGAGCAGCTCGGCCTGTCGTACCTGGGCCCGGTGGACGGCCACGACATCGGCGCGATGGAGGCGGAGCTGATCCGGGCCCGCGAGCTCGGCGGCCCGGTGGTCGTGCACGTGGTGACGGAGAAGGGCCGGGGTTTCACGCACACCGAGGGGAACGAGCTGGACCGGGGGCACGCGGTCCGGCCGATGGACCCGGCCAGCGGCGCCCCGCTGGCCGCCTCGGCCGCCCGCTCCTACACGGCGGTCTTCGGCGAGGAGATCACCAAGCTGGCGGCGGCCCGCCCGGACCTGGTGGCGATCACGGCGGCGATGCTGGAGCCGGTGGGCCTGCTGGAGATGGGCCGCCGCTTCCCCGGCCGGGTGATCGACGTGGGGATCGCCGAGCAGCACGCCGTCACGATGGCGGCGGGTCTGTCGATGGGCGGCATGCACCCGGTGGTCGCGATCTACGCGACGTTCGTCAACCGCGCCTTCGACCAGCTCCTCATGGACGTGGCGCTGCACCGCAGGGCGGTGACGTTCGTGCTGGACCGCTCGGGCGTCACCGGTGACGACGGCCCGAGCCACAACGGCATGTGGGACCTGTCGATCCTCCAGGTCGTGCCGGGGCTGCGGATCGCCGCGCCGCGCGACGCCGCCCGCCTGGCCGAACTGCTCGCCGAGGCGGTCGCCTGGGAGCAGGGGCCGACCCTGGTGCGTTTCGCCAAGGGCGCGGCCGAGCCGGACATCCCGGCGGCGACGACGTTCGGCGGGATGGACGTGCTGCGGCGCTCCGGGTCGCTGGACGTGCTCGTCGTGTCGGTGGGCGCGCTGGCCGGGGTGGCGCTCGGCGTGTCGGACACGCTCCGGGAGCGGGGGATCGGCACCACCGTGATCGACCCGCGCTGGGTGACCCCGGTCAACCCGGTGCTGTGCGACGTGGCCCGCCGCCACCGGCTGGTGATCACGATCGAGGACAACAGCCGCGCCGGCGGGGTGGGCTCGACGATCGCGCAGGCGCTGCAGGACGCGGGGGTGGGCACGCCGCTGCGGGCCTTCGGGATCCCCCGGCGCTTCCTCGAACACGGCAGGCGCTCCGACGTGCTCGCGGGCTGCGGGCTGACCGCGCCGGACATCGCGCTGGCGGTGGTGGAGGAACTGGCGGAACGGGTGGACGTGCACGTGCCGGTCGAGCGGATCGAGGGCGGGAGATGACCGTACAACTGGGGATGCCGGGGGTCAGGGGCGAGCAGCAGACGCCGCAGGCTCTCGCCGAGCGCCGCGTGTCGCGGCAGATCATGGTCGGAAACGTCGCGGTGGGCGGCGACGCGCCCGTTTCCGTGCAGTCGATGACGACCACCGTCACCGCCGACATCAACGCGACCCTTCAGCAGATCGCCGAGCTCACGGCCTCGGGCTGCCAGATCGTGCGTGTCGCCGTGCCGTCGCAGGACGATGCGGAGGCGCTGTCGGTCATCGCGAGGAAGTCGCAGA
>NZ_BAAAHQ010000016.1:0-8229 GCF_039525605.1 Nonomuraea longicatena
TGGAGGACGGCACCCCGGTCGACATCATCCTCAACCCGCTGGGCGTGCCCGGCCGGATGAACATCGGACAGGTGCTGGAGACACATCTCGGCTGGATCGCGGCTCGTGGATGGGACGTCTCCGGCATCCAGGATGCCTGGGCCCAGCGGCTGCGCGACAAGGGTCTCGACCAGGTCGCGCCGAACTCCGCGATGGCCACCCCGGTCTTCGACGGCGCCCACGAGCAGGAGATCATCGGGTTGCTCGGCAACACCGTCCCCAACCGCGACGGGGAACGGCTCGTGGAGCGCAGCGGCAAGGCCAGGCTGTTCGACGGCCGCTCGGGCGAGCCGTTCCCGTACCCGATCGCCGTCGGTTACATCTACATCCTCAAGCTGCTGCACCTCGTGGACGACAAGATCCACGCCCGGTCCACCGGCCCCTACTCCATGATCACCCAGCAGCCGCTCGGCGGCAAGGCCCAGTTCGGCGGCCAACGCTTCGGTGAGATGGAGGTGTGGGCGCTGGAGGCGTACGGCGCCGCCTACGCCCTTCAGGAGCAGCTCACGATCAAGTCCGACGACGTCATCGGCCGGGTGAAGGTCTACGAGGCCATCGTCAAGGGCGAGAACATCCCCGAGCCCGGCATCCCCGAGTCCTTCAAGGTCCTCATCAAGGAAATGCAGTCGCTGTGCCTCAACGTCGAGGTGCTCTCCAGCGACGGCTCGTCGATCGAGATGCGCGACAGCGACGAGGACGTCTTCAGGGCCGCCGAGGAACTCGGCATCGACCTGGCCCGGCGTCCGAACGAGGGGGCCATGAGCATCGACGACATCTGACGGCCGGATCTCAGCCGATCGGTGGAGTGGACCAGCCGTGGGGCGGGCCGGAGGTTCAGCCGCCGATTCATGACATCGGTTGATGTGCTCATCGCTGCCGGATTGGGAGGCTCACGGTCTCCGAACGAAGAGGGAGCGAGACACATGGCAGACGAGAGCCGACACGGAGTGAGCCGGCGCGGGCTGCTCGCCGGTGCGGGCGCGGTGGCCGTCACCACCGCTGGGACCGCGGTGGTCGGGGCGGACAGCGCCGAAGCGGGCACCGGCGGGTTCGAGCCGGTGACCGTACGGCCCGGCGACGCCCGCTACGACAGCCTGCTGCGCGGCAACAACTTCCGGTTCGCGGGCCGGCCGGATCAGATCCGGGTGGCCGGGACGACCGGGCAGGTGGTCCGCGCGGTGTCGGAGGCGATCCGGTCTGGCCGCCGCATCGCGGTACGCAGCGGCGGCCACTGCTTCGAGAACCTCACCGGGGATCCGGGTGTGCGGGTGCTGCTGGACCTGTCCCCGATGAACGCGGTCACCTACGACGCCCGGCGGCGGGCGTTCGCCGTGGAGCCGGGGGCCACGCTCGGCCAGGTGTACCGGACGCTGTTCACCGGCTGGGGCGTGACCGTACCCGGGGGCAGTTGCCCGGAGGTGGGCGCGGGCGGGCACTTCGTGGGCGGTGGGTACGGCGCGCTGTCGCGGCGCTACGGCTCGGTGGTGGATCACCTGTACGGCGTCGAGGTCGTGGTGGCCGACCGCGAGGGCGGCGCCCGCGCGGTGGTCGCCACCCGTGATCCCGGCGACCCGAACCGCGACCTGTGGTGGGCGCACGCGGGGGGCGGCGGCGGCAACTTCGGCGTGGTCACCCGCTACTGGCTGCGCTCCGTCGGCGCCATCGGCACCGACCCGTCCCGGCTGCTGCCGGCGGCTCCCCGGCGGATGCTTCAGCATGTGGTCTTCTGGTCCTGGGACGGCATGACGGAGAAGGCGCTCACCGGCCTAATGCGGAACTTCGGCGCCTGGCACGAGCGCAACAGCGCGCCCGGCTCCCGGTACGCCGGGCTGTACGGCCTGCTCAAGCCGTCGCACCGGGCCGGTGAGAACGTCATGCTGGTCGCGCAGATCGACGCCGACCTGCCCGGGGCCGACGCCATGGTGACGGCCTTCGTGTCCGAGGTGAGCGCCGGGGTGGGCCTCAAGCCGGTGTTCGAGGTCCGCAACACGATGCCGTGGCTGCACCGGATGACGTGGCCCGGCAGCGGCGAGCCGGGTGACGTGCTCACCCGGCGGTACAAGATCAAGGCGGGCTACCTGCGGCGCTCGTTCACCGAACCCCAGCTCGCGGCCGTCTACCGTCATCTGACGAACTCCACCGGCACCCGGGAGTCGTCCGTACTGCTGGTCGGCTACGGCGGCCAGGTCAACACGGTCGCGCCCTCGGCCACCGCCGTCGCGCAGCGGGACTCGATCATGAAGGTGGCCTACCAGTCGGTCTGGGCCGAGGAGAAGGACGACGCCGTCAACCTGGCCTGGGTCCGCGCCCTCTATCGCGACGTGTACGCCGGCACGGGGGGCGTGCCCGTTCCCGGGGACGTGAGCGACGGCTCCTACGTCAACTACGCCGACGCCGACCTGGCGGACCCGGCGTGGAACACCTCGGGCGTGTCCGCGCAGCGGCTCTACTACAAGGACAACTACCCGAGGCTGCAGCGGGTGAAGGCCCGGTGGGATCCGCGCAACGTGTTCAGGCACGCCCTGGCGGTCGAGCCGCCCCGCTGATCTATGCTGGATCTGTGTGTCTTTCATCGTGTCTGAGCTGGTGGCGCTCCCTTTAGGAGCGGCCGCCTCTCAGGCATGAACCAGGGCCGTTCGGACGAACGGCCCTTTTCGCGTTCCTGGCATCGGGGTTGTGGCGTTCCGGCGGCGGCAACCGATCACCAGGAGACCCCATGAAGACCGTCGATCCGTCCAGGACGTCCGCAGCGCAGGCCCGCGGCGCCGTACTGGAGGAGCTGATCCATCGCGACCCCGGACGGTTCCGGGTACTGACCGGCGACCGTCCCACCGGGCGGCTGCATCTCGGGCATTACTTCGGCACCCTCGGCAACCGGGTTCGGCTGCAGAACCTGGGCGTGGAGATGTTCGTGATCATCGCGGACTACCAGGTCCTGACCGACCGCGACGTCGCGGACGACCTGACCGGCCACGTCGAGGAACTGGTCCTGGACTATCTGGCCGCCGGGTTGGACCCGGCCCGCAGCACGATCTTCGCGCACAGCGCGATCCCCGCGCTCAACCAGTTGATGCTGCCCTTCCTCAGCCTCGTCTCCGTGGCCGAGCTCAACCGCAACCCCACGGTCAAGGACGAGATCGCCCATTCGCGTCAGTCGGCGGTCAGTGGGCTGATGTTCACCTATCCCGTCCACCAGGCGGCCGACATCCTGTTCTGCAAGGCCAATCTGGTTCCCGTCGGCCAGGACCAACTCCCGCACCTGGAGCTCACCAGGACCGTCGCCCGCCGGTTCAACGACCGCTACGGCAACGGCACCGCCCTCTTCCCACAGCCGGACGCGCTGCTGTCGAGCGCACCGCTGGTGCTGGGGACGGACGGCGTCAAGATGAGCAAGAGCCGGGGCAATGCCATCACGCTGGCCGCGAGCGCGGACGAGACCGCCCGGCTGGTCAAGGGGGCGAAGACCGACGGCGAGCGCCACATCGCCTACGATCCGGTCGCCCGTCCCGAAGTGTCGTCGCTCCTCCTGCTCGCGGCCCTCTGCCAGAACCGGACGCCCGAGCAGGTCGCCGCCGACGTCGGCGGGGCGGGGGCGGCCGCGCTGAAGAAGACCGTGACCGACGCGGTCAACGGGTATCTGGCGCCGATCCGGGCTCGCCGCGCCGAGTACGGGAAGGATCGCGCGTATCTGCGCCGGGTGCTGCGCGAGGGCAACGAGCGGGCCTCGGCTGTCGCCGAGGCCACGCTCGCGCAGGTGCGGACCGCCATGAACAGCCACTACTGACACCGCACGGGACGCTCAGGCCCCGCCGCCCGCGAGGTAGGCGGCGGGGTCGTACTGCACGCGCAGCCCCCTGATCCTGCCGTCGGCGTAGGTGAAGAACTCGGCGAGCCTGACGACGCCTTTGGGCAGGTGGGCGTCGTAGAGGACGGCGCTGCCGTCGGGCCCGTGAACCTCGTGGACCAGGTCGATCCGGCCGACGTTGGCGATGAATCCCTTGACTCCCTGCAGGAAGGGGGCGGAGCCGGTGACGCGTCCGGCGATCGGGCCTTCGAACTCGAGGTCGTCGGCCAGAAGGGGAGCGAGCGCCCGCCCGTCTTCGTAGGTGTCGATCCCGCCGGTGAGGATCTGGTAGTAGGCCCTGAGGGTCGCGGGTGCGTCGTCGCTGGTGACGGCCATGGGTTCTCCTTCGTCCGAGAGCGTGGTTGAGAAAATAAACCATGAAGTTGAGAACCACAACCCCACTGATAGACTGGCGGCATGCGCTCGTACAACCAGTACTGCTCGATGGCCCGCGCCCTGGATCTGGTTGGCGACCGCTGGACACTGCTGATCGTGCGCGAACTGCTCTCCCAGGGGCCCTGCCGCTTCTCCGACCTGCGGCGAGGACTGCCCGGCATCGCCAGCAACCTGCTCTCCGACCGCCTGCGCGACATGGAGTCCGCCGGGCTGATCGCCAGGCACGACGAACCGCCACCGGTCGCCGCGACCCTGATCGCGCTCACCGACCGGGGCCTGGACCTCCGAGGCGTGGTGGGCGAGCTGACCCGCTGGGGGGCGCCGCTGATGCTCACCCCGCCGACCGGCGAGGAGTTCCGGGTGCACTGGTTCTCGCTGCCGCTGCGGCATCTGTGCCGGGACGGTGCTCCGGGCGAACCACCGGTGACCGTACGGCTCGGCGACCTGTACGACGGCTGCGACATCACCGCCGACCAGGGCCGGATCGAGGTGAGCCCCTGCTCGGGCGAGCGGCGGCCGGACGCCACGGTCACGGCGCCGCCGCAGGTGTTCGTCGCGCTCTTCACCGGACTGATGCCGATCGAGGCGGCCGAGGCCGAAGGACTGACCGTCGAAGGTTCGACGGCGGCACTCGCACGCCTGCTCCCGAACGGCGGGCGAGCCCGTGGCTGATGCGTACTTTTGGACGGCCGAGGGCGAAGGGAACGTCAGAAGCGGTAGACGTAGACCGTGCTGATCATCCTGGACAGCGTCGCGCTGGGCGCGGTCAGCCGGGTCATGAGCCTCGGGCCGGGCGGGAAGCGTGCGACCTCGGGCTCTCGGCCGCACAGGATCTCCCTGTCCAGTCTCAGCCTGGGATGCCAGCGCTCGACGATCCCGGGGTCGTCGAGGCCGGGGAACCGGGTGACGTCTCGAAGCGCGTCGGCGATCCTGGCATGGCGCAGCACCCACATGGCGAACCTGCTGTAGCCGTTGAACGCGATCTCCCCACTGGGGAAGTGGTCCACGAGCCGGCGCATCAGGGACACCGTCTCCCGGGCCGACCGGAAGGCGAGCAGGCCGTCGGCGACGATCACGGCGGGCCGGTCCCTGGGCAGGGCGTCCAGCCAGTCGGTGGCGTCCAGGTCGGCGCCGATGCCGTTCGGGGTCGCGTGCTCGGGCAGTAACAAGCGCCTCGCGGTGATGACCTCGGGGAAGTCGATGTCGTACCAGTCGGCGCCGGACGGCGGGGCAACGCGCAGCACGCGGCTGTCGAGACCGGCGCCGAGGTCGAGACCGACGGCGTCCGGGTGGCGGGTCATGAACCGCTGGACCACCTCGTCCAGCTTCTTGGCCCGGTGCGCGATCGTGACGACGGTACTCGGGGTGAGGTGCAGCCGCCGGTACGCGTAACCGGTACTCCAGACGATCTTGTCGGCCGTCGCGTCGCCCAGGATCGGGTCGGACAGACGGTTGTCCAGCGCCTTGGCGCACAGGGTGAGCCACAGTGTGGCCTGCAGCGGGGTGAAGGCCGGAATGGTGCCGGGCATCGGGTGGTTCTCATTTCTCTCGTACGGTGTCCCACGCGGCCCTGGCGGGGTTCAGCCCTCGGGCCGAGAACTCGAACATCGGCGCCGTGAGGCGGGGCGGGACGGGCCGAGGCGCCGGCCGAGCACGCGGGTCGGCGGCGGTGGCAGCGTGAGCAGGGCCGGGCTCGTCGTCACCGGCATGACCGTCGCTGCCCCTGATGTCCTCCAACGGGGGCATGCTCCAGTCCCGATCCCGGCTGCTCCGCCTCGGCCACACCGCAGCGGGTGAAGACGGTGACGGCGGCGTCGCGGATCCTCGCCTGGGCGTTCAGATCCGACGCGGGAGGCCGACGGGCTGAACACATGATCACAATGCTATGACATGCGTTCAGCCACC
Organism: Nonomuraea longicatena; assembly: GCF_039525605.1. Lineage (NCBI taxonomy): Bacteria > Bacillati > Actinomycetota > Actinomycetes > Streptosporangiales > Streptosporangiaceae > Nonomuraea > Nonomuraea longicatena. Next base: position 6,185 of record NZ_BAAAHQ010000016.1, read on the forward strand.
CGGTGAGGGTCTCACCGGGTGGTTGCGCGGGATACCGCGTTCACACCCTCCAGGCGGCCACCGTCGCAGCGGCCCAGGCGGTGACGCGTTCGGTGAAGCCCTCGGCGGGGAACTCTCCGTTCTCGGCGACGTCCGCGATCGTGACCGTGAAGTGCTCGGGCCGCCGGTCCGGGGTGGGTGCGACCACGTCGGAGGCCACCGAGGGCTTCTGGCTGCCGCTGCGGTGGGAGTTGGTGCGGCGTACCTGGCGGATCTGCCTGGTCGCCCCGCCCGAGCCGTCCCGGAGGAAGGCGTGCAGAATCGCCCAGGCGGCCGCGCCGCCGGAGGCGGGCAGGCGGCTGGGGTGCTGCCACAGGTAGCAGGCCACCGAGACCCCGTGCAGCGGTCCCCAGGGCGGCTGCCTGCTGTGATCCAGCGCGAGCAGCAGCTGGAAGAGGTTCTCGCAGGCGGGCGCCCCGCACTCAGGACAGGTCTCCATCCTGGCGAGACTACGACCTCCACCGGGTGGAGAGTCGAACGGCGGGTTGTCCGGAGAATACGCGGAGGACATCCCCATGGTCCGGCCAGGCCCGCCCCGCCAGGGTGAAGGCCATGAAGAAGAGCTTCGTGACCCTCGCCGTCGCGGTGGCCGTGGCGGCGCTGGCACCGGCCGCGTCCGCAGCCGAGCCCGAACCGCTGACCTGGGAAGGGTGCGCGCCCGCGCCGATGGAGTGCACCTCGATCGAGGTGCCGGTGAACTGGGCCGAGCCCGGCGGGCGCAAGATCCGGCTGGACCTCGTACGGCTGCCCGCCACCGAACCGGCCCGCCGGATCGGCAGCGTCCTGGGCGTGCCCGGCGGCCCAGGAGCCGACGGCATCAAGGACCTGAGGATGGCTGCGCCCGACCTGCGTGAGCTGGGTCGCCGCTTCGACCTCGTCGGCTACCGTCCGCGTAACACCGTCTGGCGCGAGAACATGCCCGCGATCTGCAAGAAGCCCGGCACCGCGCAGGCCGCCGCCATGACCGAGGCGTTCCGGGCCTGCCGGCAGGCGGACACGACCGGATTGTTCGCCCACCTGGACGCCATGTCGGTGGCCAGGGACATGGAGGCGATCCGGGCGGCGCTCGGCGAGGAGCGGCTGAGTTTCATGGCCGATTCCTACGGCGGGGTGACCACCGTCGCCTACGCCCGGCTGTTCCCGGAGCGCATCCGCGCCATGTACGTCGACGGGGTCGTGAACCACGCCGCCGACTGGAACGAGCAGGCGCTTCGCCACCACGATCTCAACGAGCGGCAGTTCCGGAAGTTCGTCACCTGGTGCGCGGCCACGTCCGCCTGTGCGCTGCACGGCGAGGACGCCGGGGCGGTCTGGCGCGCGCTCCTCCGCTCGGCCGACCGCAGGCCGCTACCCGTCACCTCCCCCGAGTTCGGCAAGGGCGAGATGAGCGGGTGGCACCTGCGGCAACTCGCCTTCGTGTCCGACCCGGGGCCGCGCGACGCGAACTGGCTGGCCTTCGCCCGCCTGGTCGACCGTGCGCGGCGGGGGGACGCCTCCGGCTTCGTCGCCTGGCCCAACTTCCGTGTCTGGGCCATGCCGGGCGCACTGGCGATGACCTGCGCGGACGGTCGTGGATTCGCCGATTACGCGGAGCTGCGGGCCTACCGCCGCGCGGCCGAGAAGGCCCTGCCGAATCTCGGCTCCGTCCGAACCGACGGCCTGGGGTGCACGGGCTGGCCGGTGAAGGCGGTCAACCCGCCGCGCCCGCTGCCGGCCGAGGGCCTGCCGCCGTTCCTGGGCGCGGGCAGCGTGTACGGCGACCTCGCGTGGACCGAGACCCTCACCCGGATGATCCCGGGCTCGGTGAGCGTCGCCTACCAGGGCCGCGGCCACGCCCTGTACCTCAGCGGCAAGAAGTGCCCCATCAGGCACGCGACCACGTACCTCACCGAGCTGCGACTCCCCGCCCCCGGCACCACCTGCCCCGCCGAGTGACACTCACTCGCGACGGGTGAACACCGCGACACCCCCGTCCGATCCTGGGGCTACCGCCCGGCGACGCTCGC
>NZ_BAAAHQ010000016.1:8313-22814 GCF_039525605.1 Nonomuraea longicatena
GGTGTGCTGGCGGCGCACTCCTCGGGCATCGTGATGTTCGACGTCCCGCCGCCGTACGACGGCGTAGACCCGCCGGTACGGCGGCGCCGCGAGCGGACGGACGGCCAGGTCGGGCCGCAGCGCCGGCACGAGCAGCCGGGGCGCCAGCATGACGCCGTGCCCGGCGGCGACGAACGCCTGTTTGCCCAGCCAGCTTCCGCACTCGATGTCGATACGCGGCGTGAACCCCGCCTGCGCGCAGGCCAGGGCGAGCACGGAGGCGGCGCCGTCGTAGTCCTCGACCCAGACCTCGTCGCGCAGGTCGGCGAGTTCGACGACGTCCTGCCCGGCCCGGACATGGGCGGCGGGCAGGACGCACACCAGGGGATCGTCGAGCAGGTGGGTCACGTCCAGTTCGGGCCGCGCCGGGATGCCGGGCGGGTAGTCGGTGACGACGGCGACGTCGAGTTCCCCGTCGAGGAGGGACGGCAGCAGGCGCGGGGTGAACCCCTCGGTGAAGGTGACGCGGACGTGCGGCGCCTCGGCACGGAACTCGGTGAGCGCCTGCGGGAGCAGCCGGGCCGCCGCACTCGGGACCGCGCCGACCCGCAGCGTGGTGACGGGCCGCCCGCGCGAGGCCGCGACGTCCTGCTCGGCCCGCTCGACCCGGCGCAGGATCACGGCCGCGTGCTGGAGCAGCGCCGTACCCGCCGGGGTGGGGCGCACGCCTCGGGCGTGGCGGTCGAGCAGCGGTGTGCCGAACCGGGTCTCCAGCACGGCGACCTGGCGTGAGACCGCCGACTGCGTGTAGCCGAGGGCCTGCGCGGCGGCGCTGATCGAGCCCCTGCGGCACACCTCCTGGAACGAGGTCAGCGCGGTGATGTCCACGACAGGTAACCCTAGCCCACATATTCCGGAAAGGCATGGCTGATCTGCGACATATGCGCTTGTGGGATGAGTCGGCGGCCGGGAGGATCTCCCGCGTGAACCTCACCCACATCGCCGCACCGGACGGCGTCGCCCCAGGCTCCGGATACACCCACGTCGTCGTCGGTACGGGCACCCTCGTCGCCCTGTCGGGGCAGGTCGCGCTCGACGCCGACGGCCACGTCGTCGGCGCCGGTGACCCCGAGGCGCAGGCCAGGCAGACCTTCGGCAACCTGCGCCGCTGCCTGGCGGCGGCCGGCGCGACCTTCGACGACGTCGTCAAGTTCACCTACTACGTGACCGACGTCGCCCACCTGCCCGCCGTGCGTACCGTGCGGGACGAGCACGTCGACACCAAGCGCCCGCCCGCCAGCACGGCGGTCCAGGTGGCCGCCCTGTTCCACCCGGACCTGCTGCTGGAGGTGGAGGCGCTGGCGCTGCTCCCGGCGGCGGGCCGATGAAGATCGCGGTGTGCGGGCTGGGCCGGATGGGCACCGCGTTCGCGGAGGTCCTCGCCGCCGACGGGCACGAGCTCACCGGATGGAACCGGACCGCCAGGCAGATCCCCGGCGTACGGCCCACCGGGACACCCGCCCAGGCGGCGGCCGAGGCGGATGCCGTGGTCGTCATGGTCTTCGACGGCCCGGCGGCCGAGGCCGTGCTCCTCGGCCCGGACGGGGTAACGACCGGCGCCCGCCGGGGCACTCTCGTCGTCAACACCACGACCCTCTCCCCCGACGAGTCCCGCCGCCTGGCCGGCGCGGTGATCGCCGAAGGGCTGCGGTATGTGGAGGCTCCGGTGATCGGCTCGGTTCCCGCCGTCCGGGCCAGGGCGCTGACCACCCTGGTCGGCGGTACGCCGGAGGCCGCCCGCGCCGCCGAGCCGGTGCTGCGGTCCTGGTCGCAGGCGGGAGCCGTCCGGCACGTGGGCCCGGTCGGCGCCGCGACCGGGCTGAAACTGGTCGCCAACCTGGGCCTCGGCCTGGCGCTGGCCGCGCTGCACGAGGTCGTCGGGCTGGGTGCCGGATTCGGGCTGGCCCGGGAGGAGGTGCTCGACGTGGTCCAGGGCGGCGTGTTCGGCCGCCTGGTGGAGGGCAAACGTGCCCGCCTGTCCCAGGACTCCTACGGCGAGGCGGACTTCACGCTCGACGGGATGGTGAAGGACATGACGCTGGCGACGTCGGCCACCGACGCGCGCCTGCCGGTGGCGGAGGCGGCGGCGCGACTGATCGAGCGGGTCGCGCGACGCGACGGCGGCCTGGACGTCGCGGTGATGGGCGCAAGCCATACGGTCTAGACCGATATGTGAGAAAGAGTGCGCAGTTTTCGTGAAATTCGCGCACATTCCTATCTGGCCGCGAAGCCGCGTGGATATCCATAGGGAGTCGCTTTCGACCGACTGGCGCACCCGGTTCCACGGAACTGAGAGCGTTCGACCTCACCGAAGGGAACTTCCATGGGGAAGATTCTCCGCGCCGCTCTCATCTCCGCCGCTCTGGCCGGTAGCTCCGCCCTCGCGGGACCCGCCACAGCAGCCGCTGCCGATCAGGCAAGCGTCGACAACTACACCGTGTGCTACAAGGATTCCGACTGCAACATGGGCTACTCCGTGGGAACCCTCAGCTGGTCGCGGAACCCCTTGGACCCCACTGCAAGTTCGGTTGATGTGGATGGGCAGGTGATCAACCGCACACCCAGTGACTACTCCACCACCGTCGTCTTCGAGGGAACCCAGTGCGGGACGCCGAAGAACTACAGCGTGGACTAGAGCCTGTACGGAGTTGAAATCACAGGGATTGCCTGCGGCATGGTCGGCACTCCTGGTAGGCCATCGGGGCATGGCACGTGGAGACCTCGCCGACGAGGAGTGGTCTTTGATCGAGCCTCACTTGCCGTTGGGTGAGCGGGGTTCGATCCCGGATCTGCGGCAGTGGTTCAACGCGGTGATGTGGCGGTTTCGTACGGGCAGTCCGTGGCGGGACCTGCCCAGCGAGTACGGGCCCTGGTCCACCGCTTACGGCCGGTTCCGGTCCTGGGCGCTGAACGGCGTGTTCGAGCTGCTGATGCAGGCGATGTTCGCCGAGGTCGCGGCTCGGGGGCAGGCGGATCTCGACCTGGTCGGTGTGGATTCCACCACGGCCCGTGTCCACCGGCATGGCGCCGGGATGGTCGTGGGCGGCGAACCGGCCGCAGCGCTGTACGAGGCCGCGGAACGGGAAGAGGGGCTACGTCAAAGGGGCAGAACGCCCGTGACGGCGACCTCGGCCAGGACGAAGACGGGCGTGGGGGCGGCGGCGGGGACGGGCGAAGGCGGATGCGCCGTCGGTGCCGGTTCCGGCTGAAGGCGGCCAAGCTGGGCCGTTCGCGGGGCGGGTTGAGCAGCAAGGTGCGCCTGTCGGCCGACCGGCGATGTCGTCCGTTGTCTTTCGTCCTGACCGCCGGTCAGGTCGGCGGCAGCCCGCAGTTTCGCGCTGTGCTGGAGCGCGTCAAGATCCGCCTGCCTGTGGGTCGCCCGCGGACCGGGCCGGGCGTGGTGGCCGCCGACGTGGCGTACTCCTCCCGCGGCAACCGTGCCTACCTGCGCCGGCGCCGGGTCAAGGCGGTCATCCCGGAGAAGGCCGACCAGGCGGCCAACCGCAAGAGGCGCGGCTCCTCGCCGAGCGCCGTGCGGATCCTGACCTGCCGGCTGCGCGCTGGCTGATCACCCACTATCACCCGCGAAGAAGGCGGCCGCTTTTTTCAGGAAGATCAACTTCTCCCGCAGCTCGGCGTTCTCCCGCTCCAGCTCCCTGATCCGGGCCCGCTCCGGCCCGGAGAGCGCCTGCCGCCCGTCCTGAGCGCTCGCGATCCGATACCGGGCCACCCAGCTGCCCAGGGTGCTGGCGTTGATGTCGAACTCGCGTGCCACCGCTGCGACCGTCCGCTCGCCCTCCAGCACCATGCGGACGGCTTCTTCCTTGAACTCCGGCGAGAACCGCCTGCGACGCCTCGTCACGTACCTACCTCTTCCAGACTTCTGTCAGCTTATGTAGCCGACTGTCCGGAATCTGCTGGGCACCTCAGATGCCGCTTGTGTGCTGCTCGGATTTGTGAGCGATGACTTCTCCGGCGACGTGCGCGCCTGGATTATCAGTCACGGACGTGCAGCGGTGGATCGGATCGCGACCGACCTGGATGCCCTGGTCGAGCTGGCCCACGATGTTGACTCCGTCAACGCCGGCGAGGAGTTTGGAGTGCTCGTCTGGGAGATGTGGGAGCGGCTGACGGGTGACTGTGGCGGCGAGTCCCGGAGCACCGGTGTGGGAGCGGGCAGGTAGGGGATGATGTTGCGCCAGGCGCGCTCGATGTATTCCTCCTTCTCGCCGACCGGGGCGACATAGCGCAGCGCGCTTTCGGCGGCGTCGTTGCCCTCGAGACGGGCGATGATCCAGGCGGCGAGATAATGCGAGGCCAGGCAGCCGCCGGCGGTGGCGATGTTGTCCTTGGCGTAGAAGGGCTGATTGAGCACCTCGACGCCGGCGGCGACGACCCAGGGCTTGGTGATCAGGTCGGTGCAGGCGGGGATGTCGTTGAGCAGGCCGAGCTTGGCCAGCACGAGCGCGCCGGAGCACTGTGCCGCGATGAGCTGGCGCGAGGGGTCCAGTCCGCGCAGGATGTTCATGATCGCCGCGTCTTCGACGACCTCGCGGGTGGCGATGCCACTGCCGACAATGACGGCGTCAGCGGCGCACACCTCCTCAAGAGTGGACATCTGTTCGATGATCACCCCGTTCATCGACGTCACCCTGGGGCCGGGGGTGGCGATGGTGACGCGCCAGTCGTCGGTCTTGATGCGGTTGAGCACACCGAGCGCGATCAGGGAGTCGAGCTCGTTGTAGCCCTTGAAGGTGAGGATGGCGATGTGCACGGCGGCTGTCCTTCCGCGTGGGTGGGTCCTCACGCTAAGGACCCGCGAACAGGACAGTCAAAGAATTGTCATGCATACAATCCGGTGCATGGCAGCCTCGCGATACAAAACGCTGGTCGACGCGCTCGCAGCCGACATCCGGACCGGGCGGCTCGCCGCAGGCGTGCGGCTGCCGACACACCGCGGGCTTGCCGCCCGCGAGGGCATCGCCGTGGTGACCGCGACCCGGGTGTACGCCGAGCTCGAAACCATGGGCCTGGTGAGCCGGGAACAAGGCCGCGGCACGTTCGTGCGTGACATCGCGGTTCCCGCCGGTCACGGCATCGATCAGCAGATCGTCGCCACGGGTGCGGTCGACCTCGGCTTCAACTATCCCTCGCTGCCCGGGCAAGCTGATCTCCTTCGACAGGCCCTGCGGGAGGTGGCCACCTCTGGTGATCTCGACTCGCTGCTGCGCTACCAACCACATCGAGGGCGTCCCCAGGACAGAGCCTCGATCGCACGGCACCTGGGGCGTCGAGGAATCACCACAGAGGCGGATCAGATCCTCATCGTCAACGGTGCGCAGCACGGCCTGGCCATCACCGTCATGGCCGCGCTCAACGCCGGCGACGTCGTCGCGGTCGACGCACTCACCTACCCAGGTTTCAAGGTGCTCGCGCATGCCTTTCATCTCGACCTGGAGCCCATACCCGCGACCACCAACGGGCCGAACCTCGATGCCCTCGAAAAGCTGTGCGCGACCCGCCCTGTGCGCGCGATCTACACCATGCCCACCTTGCACAACCCTCTGGGCTGGGTCATGTCGGCAATCGACCGAACCCGCCTGATCAAGATCGCTCGACAGCACGGTCCGCTCATCATCGAAGACGCCTCCTACGCCTACCTGGCCGAGGACCCTCCACCGCCTCTGGCCGCAGCCGCCCCCGACATCACCGTCTACGTCTCGGGATTGTCCAAGAGCATCGCCACCGGCCTCCGGGTCGGCTTCGTCGTCGCCCCGCCATCGGCGGTGCCCTCGCTCGAACGCGCGATCCGGGCGACCACCTGGAACACCCCCGCCCTCACCACCGCGATCGCCTGCCGCTGGCTCGACGACGGCACCGTGGACCACTTGGAAGCGCAGAAACGGGACGACGCCAAGACCCGCCAAGCACTCGCCAGACAAGAGCTGGCAGGCCTACCACTGATCAGCCACCCCTCGTCCTACTTCACCTGGCTGCCGCTGCCCGACGACGCACGTGCCGATCGCCTGACCGCCACCCTCGCGCGTCAGCACATCTCGGTAACCACGGCCGAGCCGTTCACCACCTCGATGCACACACCACAGGCGCTCCGCCTCGCTCTGGGCTCCACCGATCTGGACAGTCTCCAGTCGACGCTGCGTACAGTGCGACGAGTCGCTATCGAGGACGCCTACGCATGAACTCCCCTCGACCAGCCGATTCCTGCACCGCCGCATACGAAAGATCGTGGCTTCGAAGACATCGGCGTGGCCGGCGCCGTGGCCATCGAAGCGGTGGGCGACGGGGCCATGGTCGTCGACGTCAACATGATCGCTGCCACGCCGGACCCGGAATTCCTCGCCGAGATCAGCACCGACGCCGTGGTCTGGCACGTCTCCTGGCACACGGCGCCGAGCCGCCGCATGGTCCACGAAGTGAACGGCCGCGCCCTCGCCGCGATCCGGCCCGAGTTGGACACCCTCGCCGCCACTCGGGACGCCCCCTGGCCGACGACCGAGGAGACAGCCCTGGCCCTCATCGAAGACCGCACCGGCGTACACCTGAACGTGGAGTTGTCCGACCGGTCCCACTGCGCGGTCAAGGTCGACTACTGAGCCCCATCCTGCGTCCGTTGCCGTACTTCAGACAGACAAGCACGTACGTGTCAGAGGCAGCAGCAGCTCCGGCCGAATGAGCTACCAGCAGATCGCCTGACCTCATCGGTAGGGGCCGCGCTACTGGGACCCCTTCCACAGCGACAGCCGGATCTCGTACGCCGTCCGGATCGGCCCGGGTTCGTGCCGGTGAGCAGCCGCCGCCCCTCCTCCTCGTCCGGGTTCTCCACGATCAGTCTGCGGACGCGCCGGCACCGGCACCGCTGTGGGCGGTGGTGTGGGCGGTGGTGTGGGTCCGGGAGGGCGGGTAGCCGTGGACGCGTTCGCGCTCCAGGCGCCGCCGCTGCCTGCTGGTGAGCAACGACGTGAGCACCGCGTCGTCGGAACGGGGCTCGAAGCGGTACGGGCGCAGGTCGAGGAGGTTGGCCGAATCCCGGCGCAGGCGAACGCGGGCGTAGTCGTCATCCGGGCGGAGGCCGACCGGCCTCGTACCGCCGCCGGGTTCAGGCGTGACCCGCAGGCCGTCTCGCCGGTCGAGCAGAAGACCGAGGAACTCGCGGGGTGTGCCGCTGTTCTGCCACGCGAACTGGATCTCGTACTCATCGACCCGCGGGTTGAACCACAGCTCGTGCCCGGCCAGGGCGCGCAGATCCCCGGGATGCGGCGCAGCACGTCCGAAGCCAGCGCTGTGCCGGTAGAGGTGACCGCCGGCCCCGTACTTCCAGAGCCGCGCCATGGTGAACGCCCTCTCAGCCGGATGCCATCGCAGAGAGTGGGAGTCCCAGAGGAAGACGACGCCGTCGTTCCGGTACTCCCGGGCGATCAGGACGGCCTTCTCCCACAGGCCCGGCTCGGCGAGAGGGATGTCGATCCTCACGGGCAGCCCCGGCACGGACAGGACCGCGGTGCGGCCCTCGATCCGGTGACGCAGCCCGGGCACCCCGTCGATCTCCCCGTACCCGTCGCGGGTCACGCGCGAGAGCTCCTCCACCGCGATCGTCGGCATCAGCTGGGCGACGACATCGGGCAAGAACGCCGTCGGGACGCCGAGGGCGATACCGCCCGGTGACGGATCGACCCAGGCGACACCGAAGCCTGGAATGTCGCGGCTCCAGCACCTGCTGAAGTTCGGCGGCCGGGCCATTGACACGTATTCATGGATTCCCCTGGCTCTCGTGCTGACCTCCCTTGCGGAGGTCAACGGGAGGACGCCCGAGGGATGCTTAGGTCCAATGCTCCGAACTGAGAGGATGGCGTGAGCGGGGCGCGCTGCACGCACGGGCGTCGCGGCGGGCGACGTCGGGGCCGCGGTCGTAGCGGCCGTCGCCGCCTCGGGTGGTCACGAAGGATCACCCGATCGGCGGAGAGCGGTCCGGAGACGACGAAGGCCCGCCAGGGGTGGCGGGCCGTCTCTCTCAGTTGATCACGGGATCGCGTTCGCGCAGGTGAGATGTCAACCGGTGGCTGGATTCACCCGCCCTGCGATGAGGAACGGGTTCAGGCGCGTTCCCAGGTGAACCGCTGGTTGTCGCCGCCGTTGCAGACGTGCTGGATCATGTGGGTGTTGTCGTCGTTGCTGGCGTGGAAGACCGTGACGCAGCGACCGGCGTAGCGCGTTTGGGGGTTGATCTCGAAGAATTCTCCGGTGCCGCCGGGCCTGCTGATCGTCATGACCTCGTTGAACCAGCGGGGATAGTCCGAGCTGGTCGAGCACCGATACTGGATGATTTTCGCGTAGTCGGAGGAGTCGTTGCCTTCGACGTTGAAGCACTTGCCGGTGAAGGTGCGGATGACCGTTCCTATCGCTCCCGTGGAGATGGTGAGTTTCTCGTGTTCGGCGCCGGTGCAGGTGCTTTGAACGATGCGGGCGCCCTCGTAGGTGTTCCCGTGTTGCACGGAAAGGCATTTGCCGTTCTGCTTGACCTTGATCCGGATCGGTGTGTTCCAGGGTGGGGAGGCGGCGTTGGCGTTCGCTTCGGCCGGTGTGGCGCCGGTGATGACCGTCGCGCCCAGGATGACCGCCAGCAGGCCGCCCAGCAGCTGTCGTAGCACGTGCGTTGCCCCTCTCGAAACAGGCGATGATCTCGTCTTGTTATAGCTCCAATACGAAGAGTGAACGGCTTGCTGGAAGGCGCACGTCAGTCGAACGATCGGCCACATCATCATCACTATGACGGAGAGTATCTTTCCGAATCCCCTGGGTTAACGATCAGGTGCAGCATCACCCGAGATCGAAAGGACCCAGAATCATGCGAGCCCGCTGGCCCAGACAACTGACCGCCATCGCCGCCCCCACGGCCACCGCCGTCGTCCTGCTCTCCATCCTCGCGGTCACAGCACCACCACCCAGCGCCGCGATCACCTCCGCAGGTCAGCAGCAGACCGCCCTGCCGGGCGACGATCCCCGCCTGGCCGGCACCTTCACCGTCGCCGCCGTCCATTCCGGCAAATGCATCCAGCCATGGCCCGGCAAGGAGACTCTGGAGGGCGAGTGGCTCGTCCAGATGCCCTGCAACGGCAGCGCAGCCCAGCGCCACCTGATCCGACCGCTCGGCAACAACCGATACCAACTCGTCACCGAAAGCGGCTACTGCTGGAACGTCAAAGGCGGAATCGTCCACTTGTACAACCCGATCCTCCAGTGGCGCTGCGGCCCTTACAGCAACGATCAGTTCGTATTCAATCCGGTCGAGCCGGACGGCTTCGAGATTCTCACTCGCGACGGCGTGCAGCACGTGTGCAACGAGATGTACTGCGGCCTGATGCGAATCGGCCTCCACGTCTTCGGGGCCGGTACCGAGGACAGGACCAGGCTCGTCCTGGACGAGCGTTACGGTCCGGAGCAACAGAGTACGAACAACCTCTTCCGCTTCACCCGAGTGTCCTAGGACCTGTCTTCAAATGATCACAGCCAGAGGAGAATCGAGGCGATCGTGACCGTGGCCGCGTAAGAGGACGCGGTCTTGTCGTAGCGGGTGGCCAGGCCACGGAACTGCTTGAGCCGGTTGAAGCAGCGCTCGACCACGTTGCGAACTCGGTCCGGCCGCCAGCGCGGCACAGCCGTCCCTGTACCTCCGCAATCGGCCGGTGATCCGGACCAGATACGCGCGGGGATCCTCCACAATGTCGAGGGCGACATTCACCCACCGCATCCAAGTCTCCTGCAGGACGTTCTCGGCATCGGCCGCCGTGCCGAGCATCTCGTAGGCGACGGTGAACAACAGGTTCCGGTGGGCGACGAAGGCCTCGGTGGCGCCATCCACGCCGGTGCCGCCATCGGATGGCTTGGTCGCTTCCACAGTCCGGTCGCCGCGCTCGGTCATCGGCGGCTCCCTCCATTGTGGATTTTTCGGTATCCCAACCAGATGCCGACCCCGCGCTTCTCGTGACGCCCACCAGCAGTGACATAGGTCACACCGCCGGAGCTGTCACGCCGCACCGGCCACCGGCATCTCCTTGCCGACTTCGCCCGACGACGACTTCCGAGGAGCACACCATGACCGCCCGTTTGAGCCTGTTCGCGAACCCCGACGGTACCGCGGCCAGGGCCGCCGGCCACTTCGGCACGGCGAGCAAGACGATCCTGGCCGAATCGAGCCTGCCAGCCACGACCCAGAAGCTGGTGCTGCTGCGGACCAGCCAGATCAACGGCGACGGCTACGCCACCGACGTGTGGAGCAAGAACGCCGCGGCCGCCGGAGACAGCGCCACCCGCATCAACCTGGTCGCCGCCTGGCGCGAGTCCACGGTGTTCACCGACGCCGAACGCGCCGCCCTGGCCCTCGCCGAGCAGGGCACCCGCATCGCCGACGCGGCCGGCGGCGTGAGCGACGAGGCCTGGACCGCCGCCGCCGAGCACTACGACGCCGACCAGCTGGCCGACCTGGTGGTCCTCATCGCCCTGATCAACGCCACCAACCGGATGGGCGTCATCGTCCGCAAACCCGGCGGCGACTACCAGCCCGGCGATCTCGGCTGACCGGTACCCGCGAACAACAAGCCTCCTGCCCTCGGCCGCGCGAGCAATACGCGCGGCACCCCCGACCCACGAGTAAGGACGCAGACCATGGAACCCCGCTTCGACCTGATGAACAACAATCTCGGCGCCAAGATCGCCAAGCGGATCTACAACGTCGCCCTGGCGATCGTCGACTCGCCGCTGCCTCAGGCCACCCAGAACCTGGTGATGCTGCGCGCCAGCCAGGGGTCTTTCCCCTTGAACGTAGACACCTTGGAGACTGGATCTTGAGGTCCAGGGGAAGAGATGTCCCTGATGGTGATGAAGAACTACCTGCCCGAGTTCAAGGCCGACGCGGTGGCGCTGGTGCTGTCGAGGCCGGATCGGACGATCACGTCGATCGCGCGGGATCTGGGGGTCAGCCGCGAGACGCTGCGGGTGTGGGTACGCGCCGCGCAGGCTCGGGGTGAGGGCGGGCCACGAGCGGCCGGCGGGGTCGGGACCGGCAAGGACACACCGGCCGGGCCCGTACCCTCGGACGACGTGCTGGAAGAGGAGAACAAGCAGCTCAAGGCGCGGATCCGGGAACTGGAGCAAGAGCGAGACATTCTGCGTAAGGCGGCCAGGCTTTTCGCGAACGAGACAAACTGGTGAACCGCTTCCAGTTTGTTGAGGATCACAAGGCGCTCTACGGAGTGAAGCGGTTGTGTCGGGTGCTGCAGGTGTCACGCTCGGGCTTCTACCGGTGGCTGAAGGGCTCCGCGGCGCGGCTGGCCCGCCGCCAGGCCGACGCGCGGTTGGCCGAGCGAGTACGGCGGATCCATGCCGAGCATGACGGCACCTACGGCTCGCCCCGGGTGACGGTCGAGTTGCGCGGCCGGGATCGTGGTCAACCCCAAGCGGGTGGAACGGGTGATGCGCGAGCACGGCATCGCCGGGCTGCATCTGCGCAAGAAGGTCCGCACCACCATCCCGGAACCGGACGCGGCACCGGTGCCTGACCTGCTCCAGCGCGACTTCACTGCCGAGCGGCCGAACACCCGCTACGTCGGCGACATCACCTATCTGCCCGTCAGTGGTGGCCGGTTCCTCTCTTTGGCCACCGTCGTGGATCTGTATTCGCGTCGGCTGGTCGGCTGGTCGATCGCCGATCACATGCGCACCGAACTCGTCGTCGACGCGCTGCAGGCAGCGGCGCACACCCGGGGCGGCCGCCTGGACGGCGCCATCTTTCACAGCGACAACGGGGCGCAGTACTGCTCTCGGGAGTTCGCGCGGGCCTGCCGCCGGCTCGGCGTCACCCGCTCGCGCGCAGCGGTCGGCACCAGTGCCGAGGTGAGTCGGCGGCGGGAATCCCACCCACCGCCGCTCTCAGAACCGTGCGTAACAGTCTCCCGTTACACGGCTCCCATTGTCGAACCAGTAGGCAAGGCGCCATGCCGCCAGTGGGCGAACATGCCGGGATAGACCGAGGCGATCTCGGCGAGCTTCCGGCGGACCTTATGAGATGACCGCCGGTACCGAAGCGTTGATGTCGGCCGAGGCCGACGGCCTGTGCGGCGCCGGCTACGGCGAGCGCAGCGACGAGCGGACCAACCGGCGCAACGGCTACCGCACCCGCGACGGGGACACCCGCGCGGGATCGATCGAGCTGGCCATCCCCAAGCTCAGGTCGGGCTCCTACTTCCCGGACTGGCTGCTGGAACGCCGCCGCCGGGCCGAGCAGGCACTGATCAGCGTCGTGGCCACCGGCTACCTGCTCGGCGTCTCGACCCGGCGCGTCGACAGGCTCGTCGAGCAGCTGGGCATCAAGCACATCTCCAAAAGCCAGGTCTCGCAGATGGCCAAGACGCTGGACGAGCAGGTCGAAGCCTTCCGCACCCGGGTGCTGGACGCCGGCCCGTACACGTTCGTGTGGCTGGACGCCTTGACGCAGAAGGTGCGTGAGGGCGGCCGGATCGTCAACGTGCACGTGCTGGTGGCCACCGCCGTGAACGCCGACGGCCGGCGGGAGATCCTCGGCCTGGACGTCACCAGCGCCGAGGACGGCGCGTGGATGACGGGCAGGTCCATCTCATCGAGGGCGGCGCGGATGTCGCCGTCGGGGATCTCGGCGATGGAGCGGATCTTCAGCCAGACTTCGCGCAGCACGATCGCCGCCGTGTCGAGGTCTTTGAGGGTGCGCATCCGCTCTTTGCCGGCTTTGAACGCCGAGGTACGCAGCAGGTCTCCGACGGCCAGGTCGAACACCTCGATCGCCTCGTCGGCCGACTGGGGTCCATGGTCGCGGCGAAGGCCACCAGGGTGGCGAGTTTGCGGTCGCTGGCCAGGTCGGCGACGGCCTGGGCGCGGGCGGCGTGGGCGAAACGGGCCAGGGCGGCGATCTTGCCGGGTGGTACCGCGCTCAGGTCTCAACCGGCCGCCCCCAGATCGCGGAGTTCCACGTGCCGCTCCAGGGCCTTGACCAGGCCGGTGCCGCTGACGTCGGTGGGCTTTTGCACAGCCGGTCCAGGCGGGACACGCGCCGGCCTTCCTCGACCTTGACCAGGCTTTCCAGCACGACGGCCTGGTTGGGGCTGGGGGCGGCGGCCAGCAGCGCATACTGGCGGCCGGCGACGCGCTCGCGCAGCGCGGCGATCAGCCGCTCCACGGTGGTGACGCCGGGCAGCAGGATCTTGGCCTCCACCAGGCGGTGGGTGGCCAGGTCGAACAACACGATCGGCCGCTCGCTGGTGGTCCAGGCGCGTTTGTAGAGCCAGCAGGCCAGCGCGAACCATTGCTCGCCCTCGAATGCGGTGTAGCCGTAGGTGGTGCGGATCTGCTCCTGGTGATCCCAGCGCGCCTCCTTCTCGCCGTACCCCTTCAGATCCGCTGCGTCGAGGCCGAGTTGCTCGGCGATGTAGTCGACCACCGCGGCGGGCACGTCCTCAGGATCGTCCAGGAAGCAGTTCAAGAACCGTGCTGTGCCCAGTTGCAGGGACCAGCCGAGCTGGTTGCGGGCGCCGTTGGCGGCCATCGCCCTGCGCCGGTCGTCGACGTCGAGATGGAAGAAGGCACCCAGCTGGGCGATGTCGGGCACGGCGTTGAAGACGCCGTAGCGGCTGCGCTGTTCGGGGGTGAGGAAACTGACCGGCACGAGGGGAGGCCTCCAGGCGTGCGAGGGCCCCACCTGTCGTAGCGCGGGGGCGCCCTCGGATATCAGCTACGGTCAGGTCAGATGATCGACACGACCGATTACGGGCTGAATTGTGCCAGTCTCACTCCGGCCATGATCACCAGTTCCGCTTCGGGCGTCGAAGCGCAGCGGGACGAAACGTACGCGAAGCCTGCTCCCTCTACGACGGCGAGTGGCCGCACGAACGCCGTGATACGAGGTTCCGCCCCGGTCAGCAGCAGTACTGCAGGTAGGCCTGGAGCTCGGCGAGCGTGGCGGCGGTGGTCTGCTTGTCGGATCGATAGAGCACGGTCTTGCCGTCCTTGCGCGAGGTGAGGATGCCGCCGCGGCGGAGTTCGGCCAATTGTTCGCTGGCGCGGGGCTGGGCCAGGCCGGTGGCCTCGGCGACCTGGCCGACGGTGAGTTCGGCGCCGTGGGCGAACAGCAGCATGACGCGCTGGCGGGTGGGGCTGGCCAGGGCTTTGAGGAAGGCGTGCACGGCCGGGCCGAGCTCGGCCGCCTCCTGCCCGTCCCGCCCCGGACCGGTGCCGTCGGCCGGGCAGCAGGACGCGCCGCTCGCCTTCGGGCTGGGGGCGTCCTGAGTGGCGCTCTGCTGTGTCATGCTCCTCCTCTTCCGGTCGGATCCCTCATCATATCGCTCCTTTGACATATCTGAAATTAGCGATATATGTTCCGGGGTCATGACCTCACTTACCGAACCCATCGTGATCGTCGG
>NZ_BAAAHQ010000016.1:22837-108709 GCF_039525605.1 Nonomuraea longicatena
CCCTGCAAGCGGGCCTGAACCCGCTGATCCTGGAAGCCTCCGGCGAGGCGGCCGGTTCGTGGCCGCGCTACTACGACAGCCTCACCGCGTTCTCGCCCGCCCGCTTCAGCGCCATGCCCGGCCTGGACTTCGACGGAGATCCCGACCGCTATCCGCATCGCGACGAGGTGGCCGACTATCTGCGCCGCTATGCAGCGACGCTGGACGCCGAGATCCGCACCGGCACCCGGGTCCAGAGCGTCGAGGTGGCCGATGGAGGCGACTTCTTGGTGCGCACCGATGGGGGCGAGGTGTTCACCGCTGCGGCGGTGGTGGCAGCGTCCGGTTCCTTCGCCCGCCCAATCCGCCTGGACCTGCCTGGCGCCGACACCTTCACCGGACAGGTGCTGCACGCGGCCGACTACCGCAACCCGAAGGATCTGGCCGGGCAGCGTGTGGTCGTGGTCGGCGGCGGCAACTCCGCCGTGCAGATCGCCTACGAACTCGCCGAGGCGGGGACGCGGGTGAGTATCGCCTCGCGCGCCCCGCTGGCCTTCCTGCCGCAGCGACGGGACGGCCGGGACGTGCACCACTGGCTGGTCTCCAGCGGCTTCGACGACCTGCCGCCCGCCTGGCTGATCCACCACGTGCGAGCCCGGCTGGTCATGGACGTCGGCGAGTACGCCACCGCAGTGGAGACGGGCCGCCTGGAGCGTCGGCCGATGTTCGCCGCTCTGGAAGGCGAGCACGTCGTATGGGACGACGGGGCCCGGGAGAAGGTCGACGTGGTGCTGCTGGCCACCGGCTACCTGCCCGATCTGGGCTATCTGGAGCCGCTCGGCGTCCTGGACGAACACGGTTTGCCCCTGCATCAGGCGGGACTGTCCCTGGTCCGGCCGGGTCTGGCATATCTGGGGCTGGAGTTCCAGCGCTCGTTCGCCTCCAACACCCTGCGTGGGATCGCGGCCGATGCGGCGCACATCATGGGCCCGCTGGCCGCGCACGCCCGTCGGGCCCCGACCCGGGTCGGTCTCTGATGTCGGGATTCGGCGTGGCTGCTGATTCGACATCCAGCTAATTTGACATCCCTCTAAGCAGAGATGCATCATAAGTACTACTTAGATGAGCTTCTAATTAATGTGTGCCGGGACTCCCAGCGCCCGGTATG
The DNA here is from genome assembly GCF_039525605.1 of Nonomuraea longicatena. Taxonomy (NCBI): domain Bacteria; kingdom Bacillati; phylum Actinomycetota; class Actinomycetes; order Streptosporangiales; family Streptosporangiaceae; genus Nonomuraea; species Nonomuraea longicatena. The sequence goes on from NZ_BAAAHQ010000016.1 coordinate 23,985, forward strand.
TCACGCTATTCGCCCGCCTTCACACCGTTCGGATCTTGGGGAGAGCCCTGTCATGAGCAGTAGTTGCTGCGGCACCACCGCGTTGGAACTTGAGCAGATCGTGCACGGCCCCGAAGCCACCGCGCCGCCGGTCGTCGTGATCGGTGCGGGCCCGGCCGGTCTGGCAGCCGCCGCCCACCTGGCCGAGCGTGGCCAGCCCTTCGTGGTGCTGGAGGCGGGCGAGCGGGTGGCCGCATCCGTCGCCCGGTGGGGGCACGTGCGGGTGTTCAGCCCGTGGAAGTACAACATCGACGCCGCCGCCCGCCGTCTCCTGACAGCCGATGGCTGGACCGCACCCGACGGCGAATGGCTGCCCACGGGTGCCGAACTCATCGACGACTACCTCGCCCCGCTGGCCAAGCTGTTCGGCGAGCGGGTACGGCTCGGCGCGAAGGTGACCGCGATCAGCCGCCTCACCTACGATCGGGTTCGCACCAACGGCCGCCAGGACGTGCCGTTCCTCATCCGCCTGGAGAACGGCGAGGAACTCCAGGCCCGCGCGATCATCGACGCCTCTGGCACCTATGAGACACCGAACGTGCTCGGCGCCAGTGGCCTGCCCGCCCACGGCGAAGCCGAGGCGGTCGCGGCCGGGCTGGTCGACCACGCCCTGCCCGACGTGCTCGGCACCGACCGTGCCCGCTACGAGGGCAAGCACGTTCTGGTCGTGGGCGCCGGCCACTCGGCCGCCACCACCCTGCTCGCCCTCGCTCAGCTCTCGGCGGCCACCCGCATCACCTGGGCCATCCGCGCCGGTGGCGCGAGCCGTACCTATGGAGGTGGCGACGCCGATGCCCTCCCGGCCCGAGGCGCGCTCGGCACGCGGCTACGCGCGCACGTCGACTCCGGCCGCATCCACCTCGTCACCGCCTTCTTCGCCCACACCCTCCAGTGTGACGGCGAGCAGGTGAAGGTGGTCAGCCGCGACGCCTCCGGACACGAGCAGGCCGTCACCGCCGATCGGGTCGTCGCGGCGACCGGCTACCGCCCCGACCACACTATCGCCGGCGAACTCAGACTCGACCTCGACCCGATCCTCGGCTCCACCCGCGCCCTGGCGCCGCTCATCGACCCCAACGCCCACTCGTGTGGCACCGTTCCCGCCCACGGCGTCGATGAACTCGCCCACCCCGAGCCCGGCTTCTACGCCGTCGGCGTCAAGTCCTACGGCCGCGCCCCGACCTTCCTCATGGCCACCGGGTACGAGCAGGTCCGCTCGGTGGTCGCCGCGCTCGCGGGCGACTGGGAAGCAGCCCGTGACCTGCGGCTGGACCTGCCCGAGACCGGAGTGTGCTCCTCCAATCTGGCCGAGGCCCAGGAACAGCGGGTCGGCCTGACCACCGGCATCAGCGGTGGGTTGCTCGCCGCCCCGCTCCCGCTCGCCACCGTGCTGGCCGAGGGCGGCGGCTGCTGCGGCTGACCACCACCACCGAAGCAGGACGCACCGCCGGAAAGAGGAAAAGGAGCGTTCATGTCGGACGGGCACCCCACCGCAGCCCAGCGCGAGCCCTTGTGGCTCATCTGCGATCACGACCGGCTCACCGCCTCCGAGCTCGCCAGACACCTGGTGCCCGCCCGCCCGGCCAGCCCCCGCTACGGCCTGGCGATTGCCCGCCAGGCAGTGAAGACCCAGCGACACATCACCGACACCGGCGGGGGCTGGACGACCACAGGTTCGGGCCGAGACCTGATCGGCTGTAGCGGCGGGCCCGCGTGAGCTCGGCCGCCGAGCCGCAAGCCGAGGCCGCCGCCCTCGACAGCGCGGGCGGCGGCCGACCGCGATCGGGGCGCGGGCGGTGGATCGTCGCAGCGCTGGCCATCACCCAGACCATCGGCTACGGCGTGCTCTACTACGCCTTCTCCGTCTTCCTGGGGTCCCGGTAGCAATGAAGAAATTTCCAACGAAGTAGCACCTGACCTGCACTAACGACCGCATTTGACGGGCTGGTGATCACTGCCGCTACGTTCGTTCCGGTTTTGTCCGGTACGGCAGGTAGAGGTGGTGCGTTGTCCGAGAAGATGTTCTCCGAGGAGCAGCTGGAGCAGCTGCGCTCGTACCCGGAGATCACCGGCGATGAGCTGATCCGGTATTTCACACCGACGGCAGCTGATCTGGCGTTCGTGAGCCCTGGGGGGCGGGGGCCTGTTGATCGGCTGGGCATGCTGGTCCAGCTGTGCAGTCTGCCCTGGTTGGGGTTCGTGCCTGATGATGTGAGCGCGGCGCCGCCGGCGGCAGTGGCGCGGGTGGCCGAGCGGCTCGGAGTGACGCCGACGGCGCTGCGGTTGTACGGCAAGCGCGATCAGACCCGTTCGGATCATCTGGGCCTGGTCGCCAAGTACCTGGAGTGGCAGACCGCTCCAGCGGGCAGCCAGGCGATGAAGGAGCTGGAGCAGTTCCTGCTGGACCGGGCGATGGAGCACGACTCGCCGACGCTGCTGTTCAACCTGGCGCGCGAGTATCTGGTGGCGGCCAAGGTGATCCGGCCCGGCGTGCTCGTCTTGGCCAAGATGGTCGGCACGGCCCGAAAGGGCGCCTCCGATCTGACCTCGCAGTTGGTCGGGCACCTGCTGACGAAGGAACTCCGCGCCGATCTGGAGCGGATGCTGGCCGTGGATGCGGGGCTGGGGATGACCCGGCTGGAGTGGCTGGTCAGCCCGGCCCGGGACGCGTCGGCGACCTCGGTGAAGACCGCGATCGACAAGCTGACCTGGCTGCGCGCGATCGACGCCCACCAGATGGATGTGTCGGTGCTGCCGAACGAGCGGCGCCGGTTCCTGGCCCAGGTCGCACGTCGCTCGACCAATCAGGGGCTGGAGCGGCGCAAGGAGCGCAAGTTCCCGATCTTGCTGGCGTTCGTCGCCCAAGCCGCGGTCGACCAGCTCGATGAGGTGGTGGCCCTGTTCGACCAGGCTGTGAGCGCGCGGGAGTCGCGCGCCAAGTCCAAGACCGACGAGGCGCTGGTCGAGCGAGCCAAGAAGGGCGAGGCCCGGCAACTGGTGATGGACGTGATCCTGCCGGTGCTGGCCGACCCGGCAATCCCGGACGATGAGGTGGGCGGGATGCTGCGCGAGCGGATCGGCATGCAGCGGCTGCGGGAGATCACCTCAGATGCGTGGAATCCGCTGCCCCGGGACCATGGTCGGCTGTCAGAGCTGGAGTCCTCCTACACCTACCTGCGCCAGTTCACCCCGAACGTGCTGGCCGCGATCGACTTCCAGGGCGGGCCGGGCACGGCCGAGCTGATGGATGCGGTGGCGGTGTTGAAGGAGATGAACCGGCTCGGCGGCCGGAAGGTCCCGACCGGGGCGCCGACGTCGTTCGTGCCCGCGAAGTACGCCGACTATCTGACCAAGGCCCGCAAGTCTGGGGAGGACACCGCCTACCGCCATTTCTGGGAACTGTGCGTGATCTTGTGCCTGCGGGATGGACTGCGCAGCGGGGATGTCTTCGTGCCGGGCTCGCGTCGCTATGCCGATCCGGCCACCTACCTGTACACCCCCGAGCAGTGGGCGCCCCGGCGCGGCGAGTACTGCCGCCTGGTGGGCAAGCCGCCGCACGCGGCCCAGGCGCTGGAGCAGGGCAAGGAGGAACTGCACGCGGCCCTGCAGGAGTTGGAGACGACTTTGGCCGCCGCCGCTCCCGACGACACCGGCATGGTCCGGCTGGATGAGGACGAGCATCTGGTGGTGCCGCCGCTGTCGGCCGAGGATGTACCGGCCGAGGCCAAAGCGCTGAAGGACGAGCTGGCCGGGATGCTGCCGTTCGCGCCGATCGCCTCGCTGCTGATCGAGCTGGACGCGCGCACGCATTTCCTGGACTGCTTCACCCACGCCGGCGGGCGCAAGCTGTCCACGTCCGTGGAGACCAAGCGCAACATCTTGGCCGTGCTCATCGCGATGTCCACGAACCTGGGCCTGGCCCGGATGTCGGAGGCGTGCGGGGTGTCCTACGACGTGCTGGCCTGGACGATGGAGTGGTACGTACGGGAGGAGACGCTGCGCGAGGCCAACACGGTCATCGTCGACCACCACTACGGCCTGGAGCTGGCCAAGGTGTTCGGCGGCGGCACCATGAGCTCCTCCGACGGGCAGCGCTTCCCCGTCCGCGGCAAGACCCTGACCGGCCGGAACATGGTCATCCATGGCGGCCAGGTGCTGTCCACCTACACCCACGTCTCCGACCAGTGGTCGACCTACGGCACAAAGATCATCGTTCCGACCGCGCGGGAGGCGCACTACGTCCTGGACGACTTCCTCGGCAACGCCACCGACCTTCCGATCACCGAGCACGCAACGGATACGCACGGCGCCACGCTGATCAACTTTGCGCTGTTCGACCTGGTCGGTAAGGCCCTGACCCCGAGGATGCGGGACCTGAGCCGGGTCACCCTGGTACGCGACGACACCCGACCGAGATCGCCAAGCGCTACCCGCACGCCGGGCCGCTGCTGGGCGCCCGCTGGAATGAGGACCTCATCGCCGGCTGCTGGCCGGACCTGCTGCGGATGGCCGGGTCGCTGAAGTACGGCCAGGCCACCGCCTCGCTGATCGTCGGCAAGTGGTCGGCCGCCTCCCGGCAGAACACCCTGGCCGCCGCGCTGAAGGAGTGGGGCATGCTGCGCAGGACCGTCCACCTGGCCAAATACCTGTCGGACCCGGCCTTCAGGCGGAAGATCTCCCGGCAGTTGAACAAGGGAGAGAGCCTGCACGCGCTGCGCCGTGACCTGCACTACGCCCAGCAGGGCACCATCACCCGCCCGCATCTGGAGCAGCAGACTGAGCAGGCGTGGTGCCTGACCCTGCTGACCAACGCGGTGGTCGCCTGGACGACAGAATATTATTCTAGAGCGGTGCTGGAGCTGCGCTCCCAGGGCCGGGACGTGCCGGACGAGATCTTGTCGCACATCTCGCCCGGCCACAGCGACAACATCAACTTCTTCGGCGTCATCAACGTCGACGTCGAGGCGGAACTGGCCAAGCTCGACACCAGCGGCTGGCGGCCGCTGCGGCCCGCGCAACTGCGTGAGCTGGGGCTGACGCCCTGACCGGCGTTGTGCCCGTCAGGAAGCTGCCGTGAATGGTTGACCTGGGGGTGGTCGGTGCCGGGCGCGGACCACCCCTCTTGGTGTTCACGGCCTGTTCTTGGTGAGCGCGACGATGACTTGGAGCATGCCGTAGGCGGCCGCCATGGTCTCGGCGTCGAAGGCGACGGTGCGCCCGCTCCGGGTGACGCCGGGCATGAGCGCGGCCTGAACGTGTCGCGGGCGAGGTGTCTTCGCCGACCTGGCCGGGCTGCGCTGCGGAGGTTGGCCATGACGTTTAGACGAGAAGCGGGCCATTAGCCTTGAGCCCGCACCAAAACCTCGCCGGCTTCTGTTAGGTAATACAGCACGGATCGCCCGGCCCGGCGCCGCTGTATCAAGTGGGCTCCGAGGAGCACGTGCAGGTGGCGGCCAACCGACCCCAGGCCCTGCCCGGTCAGCGCCACGAGCTGGGTGGTGCTCTTCGGCGTGCTGAGGAGGACGAGGACTCCGGCGCGTGCGGTGCCGAGCAGCTTACCCAGCGACTCGGGCACTGGCGCGCGATCCGGTTCGGCCAGCACGCCTGAGCACGGGTAGATCACGGCATACCGATGGGGTTCGTCCCAGGCGACCCAGGCATGACCGGGCGTGACCGGGACGAACAGCAATTGGGCGCTGGAGATCTCCCGCGGCGGGTAGTCGTTGGCGTTGATCTGCAGGCGGCCGTCACCCAGCCAGCGCATCTCGGGGCGCAGGCCCCGCAGCGCCGCCGCCCAGCCGCCCTGGCTGAGCTGGGTCGTGCGGGAGACGATGTCGGCCTCGATGACGCGGCGGCGGCGCGGCCAGTCGGGCAGCACGGTGTGGGTCCACACCCATTCCAGCAGGTCGGCGATGCGTTCGGGGAGATCGTCGCGGTTGAGCTCGGCGGGAAGCCGGCCGCGCAGGGACACCGCCAGGTCCTCGCGGGCGGTTTCCGGTGGTGTGCGGCGAATGCCGTCCAGCTCCTCGGCGAATGTGCGCTCCTCCTGCGTGGGTGCGGGCACGCAGAAGTCGGCGATCCACGTGTGCCCCAGCGCGGCTCGTACGAGTAGGGCGGTGACGGGGTCGAGCCGCTTTCGGTATGCGGGCAGGTAGGCGGTGAGCCAGGAATCCTCAGCCGGATGCGCGGCCGTCCTTGACGCCAGCGCGAACAGGCTCGCGGTCGCCTCGGCCAACGGTGACACGCCGAACCTGCTGCTCGCCAGCGTGTCGGCGTTGAGTTGCCACAATCCCATTGTTTCGCCTCCCTGCGAAACTGTAACGCCCGGCAGGACGGCGGCGTGAAGATCTCGGCATGCGAACCTATGGACAGTTGTTGCGCGCGCCCGAGTACACGCCGCTCTTTCTGGCGACCTCCACGCAGGTGGCGGCCTCGACGGTGAGCGGTCTGGCGCTGGGTGTGCTCGTCTACGGCGCGACGCGGTCGCCGCTGCTGGCCGCGCTGAGCATGTTCGGCCCCTCGCTGGCGCAGGTGGCCGGCGCCACGGCGTTGCTGTCGGCCGCCGACCGGCTGCGGCCCCGAAGCGCACTGACGGGCATCGCCCTGGTCTTCGGCTTGGGCACCGCGGTGCTGGCCGTGCCGGGGCTGCCGGTGTGGGCAGTCTTCGCGGTCGTGATGGGGCTCGGACTGGTGGGCTCGCTGAGCGGCGGGGTGCGGTGGGGGCTGCTGAACGAGATCCTGCCGCAAAGCGGCTACCTGCTGGGTCGCTCGGTAGTGAACATGACGATGAGCTTGCTGCAGATCTGCGGATTCGCGGCCGGCGGTCTGCTGGTGGCCGCGCTATCCCCGCGCGGCACCCTGCTCGTCAGCGCCGCGCTCTACCTCGCTGAGGCGGCCGTCACCCGGTACGGGCTGAGCGATCGGCCGCCGCGAACCGAGGGGCGGCCGTCGGTAGCGGCGACCTGGCGCGTGAACGTGCGGTTGTGGTCGTCGATCCCTCGCCGGTACGTGTACCTGGCGCTGTGGGTGCCCAACGGGCTGATCGTCGGCTGCGAGTCGCTGTTCGTCCCGTTCGCTCCGCAGCAAGCGGGCGTGCTGTTCGCCGTGGCGGCGGCGGGAATGCTGGCGGGGGACGTGCTGGTGGGGCGCTTCGTGCCGGCCGGGTGGCGGGCACGGCTCGGCGCACCGTTGCGCCTGCTACTGGCGGCACCGTACCTGGTGTTCGCGCTGGAGCCCAGGATGCCCGTGGCGGCGGCGGCCGTGGCGCTGGCGTCGGTCGGGTACGCGGCGAGCCTGCTGCTGCAGGAGCGGCTGATGGCGCTGACACCGCAGGAGATGAGCGGTCACGCGCTGGGGCTGCACTCCTCCGGCATGCTCACCATGCAGGGCGTGGGCGCCGCGCTCGCGGGGGCAATCGCGCAGCTCACGTCGACGACAACAGCTATGGCGGTGATGGCCGCGCTGTCCGTGGCGGTCACGCTGGCCCTGGCGAAGGGGCTGCGATCTTAGCAGCGGCGCGGGTGAAGATGGTGTTCACCCAGACCGCTGCCGACAACGAGCTGTTCGCCGAACAGGCCGTCCAGACCGGCCGTGTGCAACACGCACCACACGCTGGTGGCGAGGTCCTTGCCCGCCGGAGTGGAGAATTGTCCTGTCTCGTTGAACTTGAGGCACGGGGTGACGCTGACCTGCGGTGCCTCAGATTGGATGAGACGCGCCGAACCGCTGCCGTCTCGTCGATCATGAGACGGATCCTCGTTTCGCCTCCGGCTCCTGCCGGTCGAACCCGGCCAGGGGCATGCCGTCTCACGCATATGAGGCAATCGACCGAATGCCTCATGATTGACGAGACATGCCTCGGGTCGGATGAGACCGGACAAGAATCCCATGCCGGCCACGGTAGCCGTCCCGGCGGGCTGTGACACAGAACTTGCATTATCTGTCACATAGGCTGCTGCCGGGCTGTGTCCGCCCAGCTCGGCGTTTCCCGACGCGACGGCGACTCGGCTACATTATGTGTCACATCGCCTGCCCGGAGGACGTCCGTGTCCGTCGTGTCCTTCCCCGGCCCGCCTGCCCCGGCCGCCGACCCCTCGCCCGGTACGTCGACGACGGCCGCGGTCGAGCTCTTCCTGGAGTCGGTGCAGGCGGCCACCACCCGCACCGGCTACGCCGAGACCCTCACCCGCCTGACCGCCGTGGCCGGGCCGGACCATCCGGTCGCCGCGCTGACGCCCGAGCAGTACGCCACGGTGATGAACCGCTGGACGGCCGCGGCCGCCGCCACCTGGAACCGGCACCTGTCCGCGCTGGTCTCCTTCACCACCTGGGCCCAGCGCCAGGACCTGCTGGCCACCAACCCCGCCCGGCGGCTGGAGCGGCGCAAACCCGCCCGCCGCGGCGACCGCGCCATCCCGGCCGCCCGGCTCGACAAGCTGTTCAGCGACTCCAAACACGCCCTGCGCGAACGGCTGCTGTGGCGGCTCCTGTACGACACGGCCGCCCGCGCCGAGGAAATTCTCAGCCTCGACGTCGAGGACCTCGACCTGGAGTTCCGCCGCGCCCGGGTCGTCTCCAAGGGCGGCGCCATCGAGTATGTGCACTGGGCCACCCCGACGGCCCGGCTGCTGCCCCGCCTGCTGACCGGCCGCACCGCCGGGCCGGTGTTCCTGGCCGACCGGCGCGCTCCCGCCTCCGGATCTCGCGCGCCCGCGCGCGGTGACATCTGCCCGGCCACCGGGCGGGGGCGGCTGTCCTACCCGCGCGCCGAGTACCTGTTCAAGACCGCCTCCGCCGAATTGGACCCACATCGCCAGGGATGGACGTTGCACCAGCTCCGGCACAGTGCCCTGCAGCATCTCGCGCAGGCCGGACGGACCGCCCCGGAGTTGCAGGCCAAGAGCCGCCACCAGCGCCTGGCCAGCCTCGGCCGCTACGTCCGCCTCGGCGAGGAGACCTCCGCGCGCATCACCGCCGAAGCCGACCCCGCCCAGCGCCGCCGCCCCCGCTGACCCAGCGCCCTGGTGACCGCGCCGCCCTCCGCCACAACTGGGGGCTGGTGTCGCCCACCGCCTGGCCAGTCTCCGGGTCAGGGACCGGCCAAAACCGTGATCAGCTTGCGGGCAGCGGCTCTCGTCAGGCGCCGCAGCGCCTGACCGGTCCTTTCGCCATCCCCGCGCGGCGCGATCTCCGTACCCTGGACCACGGCGTCGAAGGCGGTGTTGAACCGCTCGCGCCCGACCTTGCCCACCAACGTGGTGAGGTACTTCAGCTGCTTGTCGGTGACCGGCCCCGGTTCAGCTTCGGGGCGACGTGCACGTCGTTGGACACCGGCAACACCGGTCGCCGCGCGATCGCCGGCGATTGCCTCGCCCCGGTCGACGACCCTCACCGCCTCCACCCAGCCCGCGCTGGGTTTACCGGTGACAGCCTCCCAGAGGACATCAGCGGTCAGCGCGGACTCGTCGACGCCATCGGTCAGGCCCGGGCCGGTCAGGGCAACCCAGCCAGTACCGGAGCGCACCACCGTGAAGCCAGCTGGCTCGGCATGCTCAGTGACCCAGTTCAGGCCGCACCTGCAGTGGGTGTCGTGGTAGCGGCGCCACTTCGAGCCGAGCGCCTCGTACACGAGTTTGTCGCCGTAGCGCTTGGTGTCGCGCGTAAATCCCGACATCACAGCAGCGTTCCACGAGTTACCGACAGTTTCGCGCCGCTCGACCGATGCTGTGCCTTGCACTGGCGCTGCCTTGCCGTTCCGAGCGCCGAACTCGTGGCCCCCTCTTCCGTGATCGAACTGAGACCTCAGCCGGACAATGCTCCGTAACCGCAGGTCAGGTGCTACTTCGTTGGAAATTTCTTCATTGCTACCGGGACCCCTTCCTCACCCCGATGGCGCGCGACCTGGACGCCTCTCCCACCCAGATCGCCGCCGCCCTCACCACGGCGATCCTCATCGCCGCCGCGCTCGCCCCGGCGGCTGGCCGCTGGCTGGACGCCCGTGGCGGGCGCGGCCTCATGACGGCCGGTTCGATCCTCGCTGTGGTGGCGGTGCTGGCGTGGTCGCGGGTGGAGAGCGTGTGGCAGTTGTACGCGACCTTCGCCGCCATCGGCGTCTCCTGCGCGATGGTGTTGTACGAGGCGGCCTTCGCCGTCATCGTCGCCTGGTACGGCAGCGACCAGAAAAGCCGCGCGGGCGCCCTGCTGGCCCTGACCATCGTGGCCGGGTTCGCCTCGGCCATCTTCATCCCGCTCACCGGCCTGCTCGTCGACGCCTATGGCTGGCGGCAGGCCCTCATCGCCCTGGCCCTGCTCTACGGCCTGTCCGCGATCCCCCTGCATTTGTTCGTCCTACGCCGCCCCGCCGTCGCGCACACACCCGCTGCGGCCGAGAACCGGGCCGAGATCTTCCAGGCCGCCGTGCGCCGACGCCCGTTCTGGTTACTGGTGATCGCCTTCACCGCCAATGGTGGCGCCGTCGCCACCATTGCCGTCGTCCTCGTCACCTACCTCATCCACCTCGGCCACAGCCCAGTTCTGGCCGCCACCTTGGCCGGTCTGCTCGGTGTGCTGTCGGTCACCGGCCGCCTGATCACCACCGGCCTGCAGACCCGGCTGCCCGCCGCCCTCATCGCCGCCGCCATTTTCTCCTTGCAGGGTGTCGCCGCCCTGCTGCTTCCGGTGGTCGGGCGCAGCGCGGCCGGGGCGATCGGCTGCGTGCTGGCCTTCGGCCTCGGCTTCGGCATCGCCTCCATCACCCTGCCCCACCTGCTCGTGGCCCGGTACGGAACCGCCGCCTACGCCACCTTGTCCGGCCGTATCGCCGTCTTCTCCGTCGCCGACAAGGCCCTGGCCCCGCTCGGCGCCGTCGCACTGGCCCAAGTCGTCGGATACCCGCCGGTCATGGCCGCTGTCGCCGCCGTCTGTGCGATTGCCGCTGGAGCGCTGGTCACCTATCACCCGCATATAATTAGATTCACGTCGAACCAAGGAGTCGTGTCATGGCCGCTCCCGCAAGCACTGTCTGCTGCGCGCCGATCGCCCGCGAGCCGATCTCCGAGGCCGACGCGGCGGAGGCAGCGGTGTTGCTGAAGGCGGTCGCCGATCCGGTACGGCTGCGCCTGCTATCGATGATCGGCTCCCACGCTGGCGGCGAAGCGTGCGTCTGCGACCTGACCGGCGCCTTCGACCTCACCGCCCCCACGATCTCCCACCACCTGAAGATCCTTCGTACTGCTGGCCTGATCGACGGAGAACGCCGCGGCACCTGGGTCTACTACCGCATTGTGCCCGAGACCGTGAACAAGCTCGGCGCCCTTTTCACGCCGCTGAGTGATACGGCGCCGATCACGGCCGGCCGGCCGGAGCTGACGCTGACACCGGCTTGAGCACAGCCGCGCACAACGGGCTCGGCGGGCGCTGCGTCTTGATGTCGACGGCGTACAGCAGCACGGTCATCGGGATCAGCAGTTCCCCCTGCCATGCCGATCCCGAAGCCGGCCCGCAGGGTGGTGTGAGCGTCAGGCCAGCTCGTCGATCAGCTTCTCCACCCGGGCGCGGATCTCCCGTACGGCCGCGATGCCCTGGCCCGCGGGGTCGTCGAGCTTCCAGTCCTCATACCGTTTGCCGGGGAAGACAGGGCAGGCGTCGCCGCAGCCCATGGTGATCACGACGTCGGAGGCGCCGACGGCGTCCACGGTGAGGGACGTGGGCTGAGCGCCGGTGAGGTCGATGCCGACCTCGCGCATGGCCGCGACGGCGACGGGGTTGATCCGGTCGGCGGGCGCGGAGCCGGCCGAGCGGACCTCGATCCGGTCCCCGGCCAGGTGGGCCAGCCATCTGGGAGCGTCCGGCGTTGTGCACGCACACGAACAGCACACTGGGTCTATCGGGCATGGGCGGGCTCCTTGAACAGGCGTCGGCCCCACAGGCTGACGTAGACCAGGGCGACCAGGACGGGCACCTCGACGAGCGGGCCCACCACACCGGCCAGGGCCTGGCCGGAGGTGACGCCGAAGACGCCGACCGCGACCGCGATGGCGAGCTCGAAGTTGTTGCCCGCCGCGGTGAAGGCGAGGGTCGCGGTGCGGTCGTAGGGCAGGCCGATCGCCTGCCCGGCCAGAAAGGAGCCGTCCCACATCAGGGCGAAGTAGGCCAGCAGCGGCAGCGCGATCCTGGCCACGTCCCAGGGGCGCTGACCGATGGTGTGGCCCTGGAGGGCGAACAGGATGACAATGGTGAACAGCAGGCCGTACAGGGCGATGGGCCCGATCTTCGGCAGGAACCGCCGCTCGTACCAGTCGCGGCCGCGCCTGCGCTCGCCGAGCTTGCGGGAGGCGTACCCGGCGGCCAAGGGGATGCCGAGGAAGACCAGCGTGTAGCCGGCGATGTCCCAGGCCGAGACCGCCAGGGCCGCCTGGGACAGGCCGAGCCGGCCCGGCAGTACCTCCAGGTAGAACCAGCCCAGGGCGCCGAAAGCGATCACCTGGGAGATCGAGTTGAGGGCGACCAGGACGGCGGCGGCCTCCCGGTCGCCGCAGGCCAGGTCGTTACAGACGAGGACCATGGCGATGCAGCGGGCCAGACCGACGATGATCAGGCCGGTGCGGTACTCGGGCAGGTCCGGCAGCAGCGCCCAGGCCAGGGCGAACATCAGCGCGGGGCCGAGCACCCAGTTGAGCACGAGGGAGGCCAGGAGCAGGCGGCGGTCAGGCGTGGTGCCTGACCCTGCTGACCAACTCAGTGGTCGCCTGGACGACCGAATATTATTCCAGGGCGGTGCTGGAGCTGCGCTCCCAGGGCCGGAACGTGTCGGACGAGATCTTGTCGCACATCTCGCCCGGCCACAGTGACAACATCAACTTCTTCGGCGTCATCAACGTGGACGTCGAAGCCGAACTGGCCAAGCTCGACACCAGCGGCTGGCGGCCGCTGCGGCCCGCGCAACTGCGGGAGCTGGGGTTGACCCCATGAACGGGGAACCCTGAGACAAGACGGCTTAGAACTCCGTCGCTACGGCGAGCCGCCACGCTGTCGATCGTCAGCTACGCATCTGCCGACGCTCAGAGACGCTCGCCGGCTCTTCCTGGCGGGAGAGGAGCCCGGAGATGGTCACCTCTGCCGTCCGGCGCATCACCTCAGTGAAGTCGAGTCGCATGGCGGCCAGGGCCGGGTCGGAGGCATAGGCGGCCCGGCTCGATCATCAGCGATGATGCGTTCGCGAGTCGGGCCGCTCGCTTCAGTGGCTCCGTGACGAGCAACGGCGTGCCGTAGCTCAGCGTTACCAACACCGGATCCCGTACCGAATCTCTCTGCTGGCCTGGAAATTCTGTGCTGGCCCGGGGGCCTAGAAGGTGCGGGTGGTGAACCAGTTGGCCTGCTGCGAGGGATTGTTCAGATTGACCGTCGTGCCGGACAGGTGCCGGTCGGCGCCCAGCCAGCCGGTGTAGCGGCCCTGGGCTCCGTCGGACCAGCCGATGACGAAGGAGATGCCGGTGCCGTCCACCGCGCCTTGCTCGATCGTGCCGACGGTGCCGCCGAAGGAAGCGGACCCGAAGAGCCGTCCGCTCCCGTCCTGCGTGAGGTTAATCGTCACCGTGGGGCCGTTGCTCTGGAAGATCTGCCAGACGCCGCTGGCGTTGAACGCCGGCGCGGCCTGCGCCGTGGCGGAAGCGGCAGCCGCTGCGGCGGCGGGGGCGGCGAGGGTAACGGGGGCCAGGGCGAGAACGCCCGCCCCCACAACGACAGCGAGGGCGGTTGCGGCGAGGTTGGCACGCATGTGGAGCTCCTTTTGGTGAGGGCCTGGTCATCAGGATGCCCAGAACGGAAGATCTGTTCGGACTTCACACTGGCCCAGGGCCAGGCCCGGGCCTATCCCTTAAGTGAGGGGTTGACGCTGGTCGGGGTTGGTCCTGCCGCCTGAACTCCGGGACTTCTGCGAGGCATGTACGCGCACGCGCAGGCCGGATCTCCTTCCTCCGCTGGCCCTGTTCGCGAACATGGAATGGGCCTTCACCGCCGAACGCGCGCCCAGGGTCACATCCACGCCAGGGCTGTCGCCGAAGCAGGCAGGCCGCCAGATAGGTCAGCCGCTCGCCCGCGCAGCAGACAAGATGTCTTGGAGCTGGAGTCCGGGCCGCCGGGGTGACAGTCAGCCGAGGAGTCTGGCGATGAGTTCCTCGCGTGCGGACACACCGAGCTTGCGGTAAATCGATTTGAAGTGGTCATTGACGGTATGGGGCGACATTCTCAAACGCCGGGCGATTTGTTTGGTGGCCTGCCCCTCAAGGATCCGGTTGGTGACCGCGCGTTCCTTGGGGGTCAGGCCGTACCAGAGCGCCATCGCCGGCAGTAGTTCGGTGCCGGTGGCTGGCTGGATCGTCACGGCCACCGCGCTGTTCTCCTCGCCGGTCATCGGCTGTGCGCGCAACAGGACCCAGCCGCGCCGGGTGGGGATGCGGGTGAGCGCCGGCGTGTCCGAGCGGCGCACGGCCTGGGTGAGGCTCCAGATGGTGCTTTCCATCGGCATGTGCGGCGCAGCGAGTGCGGGGACAGGCAAGGTCTCCAGCTCGCCGATCCACTCGCGCGCCGAGGGTGTGGCCGCCACGACCGTCTCATCGGCTCCGACGATGAGCACGCCCGGCGGCTGGTCGAGCCTGCTGGACTCCGGCGGTGCGCCCGTCACGTAGCGTCTCATCGCGGCGACGACGCCCCGGCCGAGCCGCTGGGCGCCGGCCGCCTCAGCCGCTGAGAACGGCCGGGCCCCCTGGGGACGAAGCAGGACCAGCCCGCCCCAGGCTATTCCCGCCTCGACCAGCGCGACACGCAGCTCGCTACCGACACCCTGGCCGGCCATCACCGCGCGCATCGCGGCGTTGCGGCGCGGGCCGGGAGCGTCGGTGTTGAGAACACCCACCCGACCCGGACCCTCGACCAACTGCTCGAAGGCGAAGGGGTGATCGCCATCCAGGTGGTCGCCCAGAGTCAGTCGGCGGGCGGCTGCTGGGCTGTAGCCGTGCTGCCTTGCCAGGAAGCAGCCAGCGCCGGTGACCGGGTCCACCGCGGCGAGCATGTATCCCTCGTGCGGTATCGCACGCCCGATCCACCGCGAGATCACCATACCCAGCTCGGTGGTGGAGCCGACCTCCTCCGCAGCCCCGATCGCCGCAGCGAGGCAGGCGCTCTCTGCTGTGCTCACCCAACCAAGTATCAGCTACGCAACGCAGTCTTGCGGAAACAATCTGCCATCGCTCACTGCCCTGCCTTCGCTTCGCACCCTCGGCGATCTCCGATGAAACAGCGTTCGCCCTGGCCGCCTTGACCGGCGCCGCCGTCTACGCCGCCGGCATGAACACCACCGCCGACGCCCTACGGTCGGTCCGCCCCCGAGGCCGGATCATCCAGATCGGCATCGGCCGCCCCGAGGCGACGATCGACCTGTTCACCGTCCTCACCAAGAAGCCGAGTACCTCGGCTCCAACGTCGGGACTCCCGACGAGCTCACCCATCTCCTCGCCCTGATCAACGACGGACAGGTCGTTCCCACCATCGAGCCCATCGCCTTCACCGACATCGGCGGTGGTCTCGCGCGCCTGGCCGACGGACAAGTCACTGGACGCCTCGTCGCCGTCCTCTGACGACCGAACACGACCTCGGCCCTCCTCTACGCGCCAACCGAGCGCGGTCACGGGCGGTATGGCGCGGGAGCGTGCCAGCGGTGATGAGAGTGAAGTGGTCTCGTACGGCGGCCACGGCCCCGCTGGTGCGGCCCACGTACGTCACCACCCGTCGAGAACGCCGTCGCCCCCGGCGCCCGTGAAGACTTGGCCTTCAGCAACCCCATCGCTCTGCTGTGCAGTTCGTCACGCACATACGACGGACCACTGAGACCGTCAGCACGGGCGATCAGGAACCGCCCCGCCACCTGCTTTACGCGCCGTGGCCGAACTCCTGGCCAGATACTCGGAATCGGCCACCAGCTCGTCGAGCCGCTCACCGAGCGAGGCGTAGAGCGTCGCGGCCGGCTCGTCGGCCCGGTCGCACGCCGCGCGGATCGCCCGCCAGCCCACGCCGTCCGGAAGGTCCGGGGGCAGGGCGAGCCGCGCCGCCCGCTGACGCTCTCTTCCCCGCGCCGCCCGGATGTCGCGGACCTCGGTGAAGTCGTCGCCCGACGCCCACTTCGGCGCGTCGGGTGCGGTGAGACGGGCGTAACGGCGTTGGGCCCTTTCCAGCCCTCGCCTCACGCCTCGTCGCCGGCCGCTGCCGGCCGTACGCCCTCTGCCTCTGCGACAAGGGTGGTGTTGGAGACCAGGGTGCGGGCGGCGTCGGCGAAGTACCGCTCGTCGGCGTCCTGGGTGAGGCCGAGCGTGACGCCCTGGCTGAGGCCGATCAGCAGCGCCCTGAGCGCGGTGGCCAGCCGCCGCGCCTGAGCCGATGTCACGGTGGTCCCGCCGTGTGACCTGCCGGTCAGCAGCGCGATCAGATGCTCCTCCTGCGCCCGGACGGACGCGGCGAGGCGAGCGCCCAGTTCGTGATCGCGCAAGGCCATGTCTTGCAGCATGAACTGCAGCGACAGCCCGGACCGCGCGCCGGGCGCGTCACAGCCGCGCCGGTAGTGGCGGGCCAGGGCGTCGACCGCCTCGAGAAGGCCCAGCTCCGGCGGGGTCGCCTGCTCGATGTCCTCGTATTGCGGCCCCAACCGGTCGGCTACCAGGGCGATCACCAGGCCGTTCTTGCTGCCGAACAACGAGTAGACGGCGCCCGTGGTCACCTCGGCGCGCTCGGCGATCTCCTCAAGCCTGGCCTGGTACCCGTCTCTGGAGACGACTTGGAAGGCCGCTTCCAGCAGGGCCCGGCGGTTGCGCTCCTTGGCCGCGGCTCTCGTCATTCGCATAAAACTATTATTGCCGTAGTTTGGTTACGAAAGCGAATTCGAGGTGAGGGGACATACTCATGACACAGGTCGCGACAAGGCCGTCGGCCTTCCTGCTGGTGGGGGTCATCGCGGACGGCGCGTTCAAGGCGGTGCTCGGAGCCGCCTTCATCGTCGGCGCCGCCTGGATCGGTGAACTGCTCGGCGTGGCCGCCTGGTTGATGGTCGTGGCGGGCGCCGTCCTGGTGATCACCGGCACGATCGAGATGGGGTACGTGCGACGCCGCCCGATGTCGACGTACCTGCGCCTCATGATCGCCTACGACGGCGGCTGGGTGCTCACAGCCCTCGCCGGCGTACTGCTCGCCTGGCGGGGAAACGGCGCCGGGGGCGAGATGTGGATCGGATACCAGTCGATCGCCCCGATCGCGTTCACCGCGCTCCTGCTGACCGGCACTCGCCGCGCCCACGCCGACCTCGAAGACGCCGATCATTTCTGAGACATGATGCGACTTCCGCGTGATAGTCGCGCACCCGTCCCACGCCGCGGTGCGGACGCAGGCATCGTCGCCACCTTCGGCGCCGACCTGGGCAGGCCGGTGAGCCAGACGCCGATCCCGTCCGGCACGAAGGTCGCTGCTCTCCCACCTGAAGTCCCAGAGATCGGGGCCGCTGTTTTGTGCAGCGGGTTTCCGAAACGGTCAGGACCGAAAGCCTTCTGCTCCCTTGGCGCGGTAGGCCTTGTAGAGCCCGTAGCCGAACTCCAGGCCGCCGACCACCATCAGCACCACGCCGATCTTCGACGGGACGAAGATCCCGATCTCGACGTCCAGCCCCCACTGCCACAGGGCGAAGCCGCCGGCGAAGGTCGCAAGCCCGGTCAGGATCGTCTTGCGGGGAGATGTCATTTATGCCTCTTCCTCAGGCTTTCCAAGCTGATGTCCAAAACGCTAGTGAACGGCGACGGCCTGGAGTTCCTGCCCTGCGACGATATCGCCGTACATCTTTCTGCCTACGAAAGCCGTTTGCCTCGCCCGTTGCAGGTGTGCGAGGCTCGTGAGCCGATACACAGAAAGGGCAGATCGTGACGCTCGGCATGGTTCTCGGCGACGCTCGCTCCCGCGCTTCGACGCTGGAGCCGTAGCCCTTCCTGCTCGTTCCTCCTCGAAGCGCGCTTCGTGCCATCCGCACGTTCGACCACGAGGAGTCTGTGGTGCCCGCGATCCACTGGACCGAAGCCCGCACCGACCGATCCGCCCGCTGGCACTCCGAGAGCGCCGCGCCCCCGCCCCGCCGCCTCGTCGTCGCCGACGACCGCACCAGGGCCGACACCGCCTACCGGCTCGCCCGCGAGGGTACGGCGCTGCTGTGGCGCGGCGACTACCACAACGCCAGGCAGTTGCTCCGGGCACTGGGCCGCCGCGCCGACCGCAGCGCGAGCCCGCCCGCGCCCGGCCTGCCCTTCCACACCTACCGCAGCGCCAGAGGCGAACGCGCCCGCCTCCTGGGCAGGCTCGTCGTGCTCCTGGACGAGCAGCACGCCCTCGACCTGCGCCGGGCGCCCGACGTCCGCCCGGCGTGCACCGCCGCGTACGGCCCACCCACCGGCCCCACGGTGATCTCCCTCCAGGAGCTGCTGGGCGTGATCGGAGCGCACCAGTGGCGGCTCAAGGGCGTGGACGTGCCCGCCCTGGGCGCCCGCATCCACCCGCATTACGGGGTCTTCTCCCCGGTCAGAGGCGAGTACGTCGATCTGGTCGCGAAGGCCCCGGTGCCCGGCGGGTCCCGTACCGCGTTCGACCTCGGCACCGGCACCGGCGTGCTCGCCGCCGTCCTGGCCGGAAAGGGGTTCGGGCAGGTCATCGCCACCGACGTCAGCGCCCGCGCGCGGGCCTGCGCCGCCGACAACGTGCGGCGGCTCGGGCTGGCGGGGCGCGTCACCGTCGCCGGGCCCGGCCTGTTCCCCGACGGCCACGCCGACCTCGTGGTCTGCAACCCGCCCTGGCTCCCCGCCCGGCCGATCACGGCGCTCGACCACGGCGTGTACGACCCGGACGGCGCCATGCTCCGCGCCTTCCTGACCGGGCTCGGCGCGCACCTGGAACCGGGCGGAGAGGGCTGGCTCATCCTGTCCGACCTGGCCGAACGCCTCGGGCTGAGAACCCGCGCCGAACTGCTCGCGCTGATCGGGGGCGCGGGACTGGCCGTCCTGGACCGGATCGACACCAGAGCACGCCACCCGCGCGCCGCCGACGCCGCCGATCCCCTGTACGCGGCCCGCGCCGAGGAGGTCACGTCACTCTGGCGGCTGGCACCATGACTGGAAGCGGTCAGTACGTGTTGTGCCCACTGTCCAAGATCGCCTAGTCTGTGACCTCCGCCCGAGCACGAACAGGGGAAGGGGACTCCGTTACCGTGCCGAAGCGTCGCTCCGCCGCGCCCGGCGACTGGTCGGTCGCCTACACGCGGACCGTGGCCGCCAACATCCGCCGCCAGCGCGAGCAGGCCAGACTCACGGTGCAGGGGCTGGCCGACCGGTGCACGGCGCTCGGCTACCCGCTTGAGCGCACCAACCTGTACAAACTCGAATCCGGCGGGCGCGCCTCGATGTCCGTGGCCGAACTGCTCGTTCTCGCCCGCGCCCTCGACACCCCACCCATGCTGCTGCTCGTCCCACTCACCCGCGACGAGCCCCTGGAGATCCTCCCTGGGGTGGTGGCCCCCGCGACGGAGGCGGCCGCCTGGCTGGACGGCACCGCACCCGCCCCCGACGCCGAGGACACCGAGGCGGGCGCGGGCGAGCGCGCCGCCTTACGGCTGCTGCGCGACCACCACGCGGCGGTGAGCGAGTGGACCGCCCGCTCCAGCGCGGCGCGGCAGTCCCACGAACGGGCCCACGACGACCGAGACCCTCACCGGCGGGCCTGGCAGGAGGCCGCCCGCCAGCACACCGACCACGCCGCGCACGCCGCCGACCGGGTGGCGCACCTGCGTGCGGCGCTGCGGCTGCGCGGGCTGCCCACACCCGCCCTGCCTCCCGGCCTGATCCACCTGGACGGCTGACCGCGTCACAGCGAGTCGAGGTCCACCGCGTCCGCCATCGCCTGGTAGCCGGCGTCGTTCGGGTGCAGGTGGCCGCCGTCCTCGCCGGCGTCGTAAGCGGGACGGAGCCGCTCCGGATCCTGCGGGTCGGCCAGTGCACGGTCGAAGTCGGCGACCGCGTCGAACGCTCCTCCTGCCCTGATCCAGTGGTTGACGTCCTGGCGCACCTTCTCGCCGCGCTCGGTGTGGAAGCCGGTGCCGAGGGGCGGAATCGTGCCGCCGACGATCCGCAGACCGTACACGCGCGCGACCTCGACGAGCACCCGCAGGCCGTCGATCAGCTCCTCGGCACCGACCTCGGGATTGGGGACCGTGCAGGGCGGGAAGTCCTGCTCGCTCAGGCCGATGTCGTTGGTTCCGAGCTGCACGATCACCGTACGGGCCCCCGGCTGGGCGGCCACGTCCCGCCGGAAGCGGGAGACGGCCCGCTCCCCGAAGCACACCGAGTCGTTCAGCACTCGGTTGCCGCCGATCCCGGCGTTGAGCACCACCATCGGCCGCCCCGCCGCCCGTAGCCGCGCCGCCAGCAGGTCCGGGTAGCGGTGGTCGGCGTCCGGCGTGGACAGCGCCCCGTCGGTGATCGAGTCGCCCAGCGTGACGACGGCGGGCACCCGGCCGGAGACCTCCACCCCGTTGAGGTAATACCAGGAGTGGCTGGTCTCACGGAAGTCCCTCGCGCTGTGCCGGTCGCCGCATGCCCGGTAGGTGGTCGCACAGGCGATGCTGTGGCAGGTGGCCGGCCCGGTGGGCGCGTCGAAGTAGAGCGTCACCGCCAGCCGGTCCTGCGGCTCGACAGGCAGCTCGACCGGTTCGCTGGTGGCCGTGCCCCCTGCGGGGACCGCGCCGCCGAAGCGGAGGATCCGGACGGTGCCCGGCACGATCGCCGCCCCCTCACCGGCTCGCGCCACCGTCGCCCCCGCCGGGCGGAGCGGGGCGGTGCCGTACAGGTTGGAGAGCCTGACCCGGAGCTGCGCCCCGCCCGCGCCGAGCCGTACCACCTGCCGGAGGGTGTGGTCGTGGAAGCCCTCCTCCGACCAGTTGAGGTTCTCGAAGCCGCTTCTGGGCCGCTGCATCGCCGCCATCCAGGCGCCCGCCCAGCTCAATTCTCCTCCTCGAAGCCGGCGACGGTGCGGGTCTCCGGCACGCAGGCGACCGCGTCGTACGCCTCGGCGACCGGCAGGTCCATGAAGTGGTCGAGCATCCTGATCCGCCGGTACCTGCCCGGATCCGTACCGCGCAGGTCGGCGACGGACAGGGCGGCGCCGACGCCGAAGGCGGTCTCGACGCAGTCGGCGGTGAGCGGCGGCAACACGGTGTCCCTGGCCACGTAGCCGTCCGGGTGCTCGGGCGCCAGGCGTCCCGCGGCGGTACGGCCGCCGACGCTGGTGGCCGCGATGGACACGTACTCCTCGCCCAGCTCCTGAGCGAGCAGGTAGCCCTGGGGGAACAGCCCGAAGTCGCCGTCGTGGTCGATGGCGGTCTTCCTGATGTGCGTGTTGTGGGCGGCCAGCACCACTCGTTCACCGTTCTCCAGCAGCCGCATGACCGTGGCGGCCCCGGCGGCCTCGATGCACGCCGACCCAACCGCGAGCCCTCTGCCGTTGAAGTCGCGGGCGGAGTGGTCGTGGTACCAGGCGTTGCGCAGGTGGTGGAGCACCTCTGCGTGCTCACGCGCCCGCCCCTGCCGATTCTGGTGGCCCGCCATGGTCTCCATGCGGACGACGAGCCTGCTGATGAGCGCGGTCAGCTCGTCCTGCACCTCCGGAGCCAGCCGGGCGTGGTCGGTGATGAGCTTCATGGTGGTGACCTCGCGCCCGCCACCGGCGAGCCGGTGGGCCCGCTCGGCCATGGGCAGCGCGTCCGGGTCGGCCTCGCGCAGGTAGGCGACGACCTCCTCCAGCGATCCGCGCGTGCTTCCGGCCAGGCATCCGGCGAACCGCACCGGGCGCTCGGCGGCCCGGTTGTGCTCGCGCAGCCAGGCCAGGGTGTCGTACATCTCCTGGCAGTCGCCCATCCCGTGGTCGACGCCGCGCGCGGCCGCGTCCTCGACCGTGCCGGCACCGCCCTGGACCCACGCGTCGATGAGCCGTCCCTCGGCGTAGGGCGCCTCCAGGCCGTAGACGGTGAAACCGCAGCGCTCGACGAGAAAGCGCAGCATCCGGTGCCGGAACAGGTAGAACTCGCGGACGTGGTGCGCGGCCTCGCCGACGGCCACGACCCGCGCACCGGCGACGAGGTCGCGCAGCGGTTCGAGGTCGTCCAGCGGCGCCGCCGGGTCCAGTGTCGCCCAGTCGATCGTGTTCATACGTTCCTCCGGTAGGCGAAGACGGCAAGGGGGGCGAAGACCACCAGGAATCCGGCCGACCAGATCAGCGTGGTGACGGCGGAGGCCGCGACGGGGCCGCCGAGCAGCAGTCCCCGGGTGGCCTCGATGGCGTGGGTGACCGGGTTGACGTTGACCCAGACCTGGAGCCAACCGGGCAGGGTCTCGGTGGGGGCCACCATGTTCGTGCCGAACGTCAGCGGGAAGATCCCGAGGAATCCGACGCTCTGGACGACGGAGGTCTCCTTGATCAGCACCCCGACCAGGACGTTGATCCAGCTCATGCAGAACCCGAGCACGACCGCGAGGCCACTGGCCGCCAGCGCGGGCACCAGCCCGGTCTGCACCCGGAAGCCCAGCAGGTAGCCGAGCGCGAACAGCGAGACCAACGCCACGGCGTACCTCACCATGTCCGCGAGGACCGAGCCGACCAGCGGCGCCGAACGCCCGATCGGCAGGCTGCGGAACCGGTCGAAGACCCCCTTCTTCACGTCCACGTTGAGACTGACCCCGGTGGCGAGCAGCCCCGCCATGATCGTGGACATGACCAGGATGCCGGGGAAGATGTACTGCAGGTACACCTGCGTCGAACCGGCGACGGCGCCGCCGAACAGGTAGACGAACATCAGCAGGAAGACGATCGGCAGGAACAGCGCGTCGAACAGGATGCCGGGATTGCGGCGCGTCTTGCGCAGTCCCCGCCCGGCCAGCAGCAGGCTGTGCCTCAGCAGCGCGGTCACCGTACCGGCTCCTTCTCGCCGGTGAGCGCGAAGAACACCTCGTCCATGCTGGGCAGCCGCAGGGACAACTCCGCCACCTCGACCCCGGCCTCCGACAGTGCGCGAACGGTGTCGGCGAACGTGCGGTGGGCCGCCGCCGCGTCCGCGACCGGCACGGTCAGGACGCCTCCGGCGGCCGCTTCCGGCTTCCTGCCGACGGTTCCGGCGGTGATCTCGGCCACTCGGGTCAGGTCCGCCGGGTCCTTGGGGCGCACGGCGATGGTCTGCCCGCCGACGATCTGCTTCAGCTCGGCCGGGGTGCCGTGCGCGATGACCCGGCCGTGGTCGATGACAGTGATCTCGTCGGCGAGCGCGTCGGCCTCCTCCAGATACTGCGTGGTCAGCAGCACGGTGCCGCCGCCGTCGGCGATCGACCGGATCATGGCCCACAGGCTCTCGCGCTTGCCCGGGTCCAGGCCGGTGGTGGGTTCGTCGAGGAAGATGACGCCGGGCTCACCGATCAGGCTCGCCGCCAGGTCCAGCCTGCGGCGCATCCCGCCGGAGTACGTCTTGGCCCGCTGCTCTCCCGCCTCGGTCAGCTCGAAGCGGTCCAGCAGTTCGGCGGCCCGTTCGACGGCTGCCCGCTTGCCGAGGCCGAGCAGGCGGCCGAGGAGGACGAGGTTCTCCGTACCGGTCAGGTCCTCGTCGACGGAGGCGTACTGCCCGGTCAGGCCGATCAGCCTGCGGACCTGCGCCGCCTGCCGCACCACGTCCAGCCCGCCCACCTCGGCGCGGCCCGCGTCCGGGCGCAGCAGCGTGGCGAGGATCCGGATCACGGTCGTCTTCCCGGCCCCGTTGGGGCCGAGCACACCGAGGATGCTGCCCGGCCGGGCCGACAGGTCCACCCCGGCCAGCGCCGTCTTCTTCCCGAACGTCTTGACCAGGCCTTCCGCCTGGAACGCGAAGCTCATGGGGCGAGTGTGGGCGGCGGCGCTCCCAGATCACGCGCAGCGCGCTCCCACGCCCGTCACGGGGGTGTGAGCCGGGCTCTGACCAGGGCGAGGGCGACGCCGCGATCCAGGCGGCTGCCCTGGTCGTAGCCGTCGGGGAAGCCCGCGCCGAGCGCGTCGCGCAGGGCGCCGGTCAGCCGTACGACGTCGGGGTGGCGGGCCCCGGCGCCGCCCCGCAGCGCGTGGGCGGCGCCGAGCACCTTCGCCGCGCCGGACGGGTCACGCCGGAGGCCGAGTTCGGCCACCCCGACCGCGACCAGGCCCACCAGAGGCAGGTCCCGGCAGCTCGCGGCCAGCTCGAACGCCTCCGCCAGTTGCTCGCGCGCCCCGTCGAGGCGGCCCTGCGCCATGGCGAGCCGGGCGGAGGCGAGCAGGAACAGCACGGTGGACGACGGGTCGGGCGTGCTGCCCGGCCGGGCGGCCCGCTCCAGGTGCCGGGCGGCGGCGGCGAGATCGCCGTCGGCGCGGGCCAGATCGGCGAGCAGCACCTCGGCCCGGCCGGCCAGCGGCGCCGCCGGGTTTCCCGCCAGCACGCCGTGGAGCTCGGACCTGGCCCGATCCAGGTCTCCGATCTGGACGCGGAGCAACGCCAGCCAGACCCGGTCGCCGTCGCCGGTGCCGAGCCGGCGGGCCAGGCGCACCGACTCCTCCAGCGCCGCGATGCCCGCCTCGGCCTCGCCCAGCGTGCTCTGCGCGAAGGCCAGATGACTGAGCGAGACGGCCAGCCCCCACCGCTCTCCGGTCTGCCGGAACG
This sequence comes from Nonomuraea longicatena, assembly GCF_039525605.1. Lineage (NCBI taxonomy): Bacteria > Bacillati > Actinomycetota > Actinomycetes > Streptosporangiales > Streptosporangiaceae > Nonomuraea > Nonomuraea longicatena. Next base: position 48,799 of record NZ_BAAAHQ010000016.1, read on the forward strand.
CGGCGACCGCCGCCTCCAGGTCGTCGCGCATCGCCTCCATGTCGCCGAGGCTGCCGTCCAGCGCCGAACGCAGGAACCACAGCAGCGCCCGCCACCACGGGTCCGGGCAGGGCTCGCCCGCTTCGATCGCGGCGAGGCCGGCGGCCGCCTCCCCCGTGACGGACGCGACGCCCGCCCGGATCACGGTCGCGATGACGGGATCGGCGTCGCGTGCGAGCTCCCTGAGACGGCCGGCCTCCGCACTCGCCTGTGTCGGGTCGCCGGACAGGATCACGTTGAGCAGGTACGCGGCCGCCACCTCGGGGTCGTCGGTGACGTCCAGGACCAGGCGCAGCCACGCGGCGGCCTCCGCGTGGTCCTCGCCGATCGTCCAGAAGAAACTCAGCGCGCGGCCCAGCCGGGCGGCGGTCGAAGGGTCGCCGATGTCGCGGATGTAATGCAGCGCGGCGAGCAGGTTGTCGCGTTCGGCGCGCAGTGCCTGCAGCCCGGCGAGCTGGCCGGGGCCGCGCAGCTCGGGGGCGGCGCGCTCGGCCAGATCGAGGACGTAGGCGGCGTGCTCGGCCCGGGCCCGCGCCGGCTCGCCGGACTCGGCCAGCCGTTCGAGCGCGTACTCCCTGATCGTCTCCAGCATCCGGTACCTCGGGCCCTCGGTGAACTGGAGCAGCGACTTGTTGGCCAGCTCGTCCACCAGCGGCGCCGCGTCGGCGGCGAACGTGCCGGGGAAGACCGCGAGCCGCTGCGCCGAGCGGCGCTCGTCGTCGGTGAGCAGCTCCCAGCTCCAGGCGACGACCGCGCGCAGGGTGCGGTGGCGGGGCAACGCCGTACGGCTGCCGCCGGTCAGAACCCGGAACCGGTCGTCCAGGCGCGCGGCGAGCTGGCCCGCCGTGAGGAACCGTAGCCGGGCGGCGGCCAGCTCGATCGCCAGGGGCAGACCGTCGAGACGGCGGCAGATCTCGGCCACGGCGTGCTCGTCGTCGGGAGAGAAGTCCGGGCGGACGGCGGCGGCCCGCTCGGCGAACAGGCGCGCGCCCTCGTCCGGCGGCAGCGGCCGGACCGGGAACAGCGCCTCGCCGAGGATGCCGAGCGGTTCGCGGCTGGTCGCCAGGACGCGCAGTTGGGGGCAGCGGCCGAGCAGGTCCTCGGCGAAGCGGGCGGTCGCCTCGACCAGATGCTCGCAGTCGTCCAGCACGATCAGCGTCTCGGCGGCCGGGAGGGCGGCGGCCAGCCTGCCCAGCTGGTCGCGGGGCCGGGCCTGGGCAGGCGCCGCCGTCTCCAATGCGCCCGCCACGGCGTGCACCAGGTCGTCGGGGTCGGTCACCGGCGCCAGTTCCACCAGCCACACCCCGCCGGGTACGGCCAGCTCCCCCGCCGTCTTGGTGGCCAGCCTGCTCTTGCCGACGCCGCCGGGGCCGACCAGTGTGACCAGGCGGTTGTCCCGCAGCCGCGCGGCGATCGCGGCGCGTTCCTCTGCCCGGCCGACGAAGCTGGTCAGCGGCGCGCGCAGATTGCCGCGCGCCCCGGCCGCCTCGCCGCGCAGGACCGCGAGGTGGGTCGCCTGGAGTTCGGGGCCGGGGTCGGCGCCCAGTTCGTCGGCGAGCAGGACCCGGAAGCTCTCGTACGCCTCCAGCGCCTCGGCCTGTCGGCCCTGCCGGTGCAGCGCCTGGACCAGCAGGGCGCGCGGCCGCTCCCGCAGAGGGTGGGCGGCGGTGAGCTCTTTCAGCTCGGCCACCAGCGGGCCGGGCTCCGCACCGCGCAGCAGGTCGGCGCGTACCCGGTCCTCGACGGCGGAAAGGCGCAGCTCGGTGAGCCGTACGGCGTCGGCCACCTCGCCCCGCCACAGCGCCAGCGCCTCCCGCAGCAGTGCGGCCGCCTGGTCGGGCCTGCCCTCCTGCAGGGCGTGCCCGCCTTCGTGGGCCAGCCGTTCGAAGCGGGTCGCGTCCACGGCGTCGGGCGGCACGTCCAGGCAGTAGCCGCCCGGACCCTGCCGCAGGACGCCGCCGGGCAGCGCGCGACGCAGCCGTGAGACCAGCGACTGCAGCGCGTGCGCCCGATCGAGTGGTCCGCCGTGCGGCCACAGCGCCTCGGCCAGGGAGTCGACCGGGACGAAACGCCCCGCGTCGAGCGCGAGCAGGGTCAGCAGCGCCCGCAGGCGAGCACCGCCGATCCGCACGGGCCCACCGTCGGTGACCACCTCCAGCGGTCCGAGGACGCCTACCCGCACGACTCCCCCGTTCCCGACCTTTCGCCTGGTCGTAGCGTATCCAGTGGCGCGGCTATCCTGTCGCCATGGTGATCGCGGAGACGACCGTGCCGTGGGTGCCGGTGGCGCACCGCTTCGAGACGGTGGTGTCGCGGCGGGTGCCGCCGGTCGAGCAGGTCACCACCGCGTTCGTGCTCGCCCGCGACGGCGCCGGGCGCACACTGCTCACCTACGTGGACCGTCCCGGTCGAGGCTGGGACGTGCCCGGCGGCCACCTGGATCCCGGTGAGAGCGCCGCCGAGGCGGCCGTGCGCGAACTGGCGGAGGAGACCGGGTTCGCACTGGCGGCCGGGCAGTTGTCGGTGCTCGGCTTCCACCGGATCACGCTGGAGGCGCCGCCGCCTGCGGGCTACCGGTATCCGGCGCTGGCCCACCTGGTGTTCTTCACCGCGACGGTCGAGGGCGACGGTGCGCCGACGCGGCCGCCCGCCGGGACGGAGAGCACCCGGGCGGGCTGGCTGACTCCGGCCGAGGTGGAGCGGGTCTGCGGCGACCGCATGTGGATCGCGCTCTGGCGGGTCACTGCCTGAGCAGCGCGCCGAGCCGCCGCAGCGAGCGCCGGGCCAGCAGGACGCTGACCGCGTGGGCGAGCGGCCAGCCGGGCAGTGCCCAGCGGGGCACCTCCAGCCGCTCGGCCCAGATCACCCGGCAACCGTCCCCGCGTGGCGTCACTCTGACGGCGCCGAGGCCGCGCACCAGTGTGCCGGTGTGGCGCACCTCGACCACGTGCGGCGGCTCGAACCGGGTGATCGTCATCGGGTCGAGGAAACCGAACGGCCTGAGGCCGGTGTAAGCGGCGATCTTGCCGGGCGCGACCTGCCAGGCGTCGGTCATGAACATCCACTCGCGGTGCCTCGGCCAGTCGGTGATCAGCGCGAAGGCCGCCTCGGGCGGGGCGTCGACGTGCACCTCGGCGGCCACGTACCGGATCACGGTCGAAGTCATGCGGCCAGCGTAGAAGGATCCGGCCTTTGACTCATGACATAACTCACTGTAGTCATGACTTTACTTAGTGCTTACAGTGGTGTTTCGGCTCTCGGCGCCCGGAGGGGAAGGGGAGCGCATGACGGTACGGCCGGGCGCGGAGCTCGTCACACCGTGGCCGTTGCGCAGCAGCCCGTACGTGGATCGGGCCCGCAGCGCCGCCATCGACTGGATGCGATCCTTCGGCCTGATGCGGGACGAGCACTCCGTCCGGGAGTTCACGGACCGACGGCTGGCCGAGGCCGCGGGCTTCTTCTACCCGGACGCCGGCGCCGTCGACAGCGCGGTGGCCGCGCAGCTGATGGGCTGGTGCTTCCTGCCCTTCGACGACCGGCCCGGAGCCTCCCGCCACTCCGGGCTCAGTCCCGACGTGTGCGGACGGCTCGTCGCCGTCGTCCACGGCGAGAGCGCGGGACGGCCGGGCTCCCGAAGCGTCGTCGCCTTCGAGGACCTGTGGCGGCGGATGACCCGGGGCATGTCCGCGTCGCTGCTGGCCAGGCTGCGCCGCCACTGGTCGTCGTACTTCTCCTCGCGGCTCTCCGGGGCCGTCGACCGGCGCCCGCGCCGCACCTTCACCGACCTCGACGCCTACTTCTCGCTGCGGGCCGCCACCACCTGCGCGCTCGGCCAGAACGACCTGGCCGAGCACTGGGGCGGCACCGAGGTGCCGCCCGCGCTGTGGCACCATCCGCTGCCGGCCCGGATGCGCGGGCTCGTCGCCGACCTGGTGGCCCGCCGCGCCGACGGCACCGGCCCGCACGCCTGCGGTCGCGGCGACGCGGCCCAGCGCACGGTCGACCGCCTGGTGGTGCTGGAGGAGACGGCGCTGCCCCGGCTGGCCCGCCGGCTCGACCCCGGCCACCGTACGGCCCTGCGAGGCTACGCCGACATCCTCCACAACCGGATCGTCGGCGACCACGAATGGCGGCGGCTGGTCACGCCCGCCGATCCGTGATCAGCGGAAGTCGGCTGCGTGGTCGGCCACCCACTCGCGGAACGTGCGCGCGGGCCGCCCCGTGACCTCCTCGACGGTGGTCGTGCCCGGGCCGGGGAAGCTCACCATCTGGGCGTACCCGTCCAGGACGAGATCGACGAGCTCTGCGGGCTGCCACGCGAGCATCTCCTGCCGCGCCGTCTCCACCGGGATCTCCTCCCACCGCAGCGGACGCCCGACCACCTCGCCGATGGTGCGGACCTGCTCGACCTGGGTCAGCGGTTCCGGCCCGGTGAGGACGAGGTCACGCCCGCTGAGGCCGTCCCGGGTCAGCGCCCGTGCGGCGACGGCGGCGATGTCACGCTCGTGCAGGAGGGTCATCGCCGCCTCTCCGTACGCGCCGCGCACCACGTCACCGGCCTGGAGCTGCGGCAGCCATCTCCGGATGTTGGTCGCGAAGCCGTGCGGGCGCAGCATCGTCCACTCCACGCCGGAGTCCTTGATCGCCTGTTCCACCTCGGCATGCCAGCGGCCGATCATGTCGGTCTGTTCGGCGATGTCGTCGCGGACCGCCCCCGAGGACAGGAACACCACCCGCCGCGCGTGCTCCGCGATCAACTTCATGATCTTCGGCGCGACCTCGGTGGTGGGCAGCGGCCACAACAGGAACACCGCCTCGACCCCGTGCAGCGCCTCCCGCAGGGACTCCGGCACGCTGAAGTCGCCGCGCACGACCTCGGCCGCACCCGGCAGGGCCGCCCTGGCCGGGTCACGAGTCAACGCGCGGACGCTCACGCCGAGGTCGAGCAGTTCGGTCACCACCTGACCGCCGACATTGCCGGTCGCACCGATTACCAGAATCATCGTTCGTCACTCCTCAGTGATCTGCTCGCCCACGACAGTGCGCAGCAGGCGATATCTCGTGAATCCACCGGACCGCACGCCCGGGAACTCCTGTACGGCGCGCCAGGCAGGTCCGCTCCCCACCATGCCGCGCCCCGATCCGGCCAGGGCGTCGCGGTGGGAGTCCTCGTCGGTCCATTCGGCGTAGTTGAGCACCCGGGCGCCGTCGGTACTCACGTGGAAGTGGCCGGAGATGCCGCCCGGGTGCGGCTCCGGCTCGGCCGCCACCGCGTTCAGGACGGTGTCGATCCAGCGCCGCTGCCGCTGCGCGTCGGGACCGTCGAACTCGACGTCCACCACCACGACGCAGCCGGGGACCGGCCGGTCGGCCCGGCTGAGGCTGCGGTACACGCGGTACTCGGCCGCCACCGAGCCGGTGACGTCGGCGACGAATCCGCTGTCCAGCGGTCCGGCGCACTGGAGGTAGCCGAGCACCGCACTGCCGTCCGTGCCCACCAGGACGGTGAACGAGACGAGTTCCCTCGGCCACGGGAGCCGTTCCAGCCGTGTGAGCATCCGCTCGGCCTCGGCCGCGCCACCGCTTCCCCGGGTGACCAGGACGGTGTCCACGTCCGACCGGGACAGATCTGGCATGTTCCTCATTTCCTCTCTCTTGCCTGGGTCAAGGCCGCATACAGCGCGTTCTCCGACTGGGATCCGGTCAGCGGCGGCAGGCCCCCGACGCGGAACACCGGGACGCCGGTGACGCCGAGTCCGCGCACCCGCTGGAGTTCGGCGCGCAGCACCTCGGGCGGGTACCCGCCCGAGGTGACACCGGCCTCGGCGGCCAGCTCCGCGAGAGTGGCCGGGTCGCCGATGTGCAGCCCGTCGGTGAAGTGCGCGCGGAACAGGCGTTCCACGACCTGCTCCGCCCGGCCCTGCCGCGCGGCCGCCGCGATGAGCCGGTGGGCCTCGAAGGTGCCGGTGGCGATGGCGCTGCCGTAGTCGAGGACCACCCCCTCCAGGGCGGCGCTCTCGGCCAGGTGTGCGGTCGCGGCGACGGCGTCAGGGCCGAAACTCCGTTCCAGTACGGCCAGCAGCGGCCACCCTTCGGTGGAGGCGCCCGGCGCGAGCTCGAAGGGGAGGAAGCTCACCAGCACTTCCGCCCCCTCGCTCCGCGCACGGGCCGCCGCGCGGGCGAATCGGGTGTAGCCCAGGTAGGAGTGGGAGCAGATGACGTCCAGGACGATCTCCACTCGGACGGGTCGCCGTGTCATGGGATCCTCACGCTGCGTTGGTGACGGGCTCGGCGGGGGCGCTGTCGCGCAGCGGGACCTCGCGGATGAACCAGGTGAGTGCGAAGGCGGCCAGGCCGAGGACGGCCGCGCCGACGGCCATGGCGTGGATGCCGCTGGTGACGGCGGTGCGCACGGCCTCCCGTACCGGTGCGGCGGACTGTTCGATCGACGCGGCCGTCAGCCGGGAGGCGAGCTGCGCGCCGGTTTCGGCGCCGAGCCGCTCGATGAGCGTCTCCTGCAGCCGGCCGGTGTACAACGCGCCGAGCGCGGCCACGCCCAGGGAGGCCCCCATCGTGTGCCAGAGGTTGATGGAACCGCTGGCCGCCCCCAGATCGCGCGGTTCGGCGCTGTTCATGGTGATGATCATGGTGCCCTGCATCAGCAGGCCCACGCCGACGCCGCCGATCAGCGTGAGGCCGGAGGCGAGCGCCAGATCGGTGTCGGGCCGCAGGACGAGCAGGGCGAGCATGCCGACGGTGAGAGCGGCGCCGCCGGCGATGGGGTAGATCCGGTAACGGCCCGTCCGGCTGATGATCCGGCCGCTGCCGAGCAGCACCGCGACCATGCCGAGCATCGCGGGCAGGATCAGCATGCCGCTGGCGGTGGGCGAGGCACCCAGCACCAGCTCCATGTACTGCGGCAGGAAAGTGACGGCGACCACCATCCCGGCCCCGCTGAGGAACCGCGCGACCTGTGCGAGGGTGAAGTTGCGGTCGGCGAACAGCCGCAGCGGCACGATCGGCTCGGCGGCCCGCCGCTCCACGTACACGAGTGCGACCAGTGCCACCAGCGCGGTCACCGCAAGGGCGGCGATCGGCGCGGAGATCCAGGCGTGTCTGGTGCCGCCCCAGCTCGCGATCAGGCCCAGCGCCACCAGCGCGACGGTCAGCAGCGCCGCCCCCGCGTAGTCGATGCGGGCCGCGACGCGCCGGGGTTCGGTCCGCAGGGCGAGGCCGATGATCAGCAGGGCGGCCGCTCCGATGGGCAGGTTCACGTAGAAGGCCCAGCGCCAGCTCAGCTGCTCGGCGAACAGGCCGCCGAGCAGCGGTCCTGCGATGAAGGCGACGGGGATCATCGTCCCGAAGATCCCCATGAACCTGCCGCTCTGCCTGGGTGGCATCAACTCGGCGATGAGGGCCATGGCCCCCACCATCAGACCTCCCGCGCCGAGCCCCTGGACCGCGCGGAAGACGATGAGCTGAATCATGTCCTGCGACGCGCCGGACAGGCCGGAGCCCAGCAGGAACACCGCGATCGAGATCATGTAGACGGGCTTGCGCCCATAGAGATCGCCGAGCTTGCCCCAGATGGGGGTCGCCGCCGCCATACAGATCAGATAGGCGGTCGTGACCCAGGAGAAGTGCTCCAGGCCGCCCAGTTCACCCACGATCGTGGGGAGGGCGGGGCCGAGCATCATCCCGTCCAGCGGGGCTGTGACCATGCCGAGCATCACCCCGATCAGCCCGACTCGAAGCGAACGATCCACTGCTTCCTCCATTCGCGTACCTTGTACTCGAAATGGACCATACTCATTCGAGTACGATGTACGCAAGTGGGAGGGTGGCGGGATGTCCGACGAGGAACTCATCAGCATCTGGATGCGACCGGAGCGTACCGAGCGCTCGGGGCCGGGCCGCCGGCCCGGATTCAGCCGGGAGCAGATCACCCGGACGGCCGTCCGGATCGCCGACGCCGACTGCCTGGACGCCGTGACCATGCGCCGCATCGGCGGCGAACTGGGCACCGGTGCGATGTCCCTCTACAGGTACGTCCCACGACGCGACGACCTGTTCGACCTGATGTACGACATGGTGCTCAGTGAGATCGAACTCCCGGAGAAGCCGTCGGGCGACTGGCGCGCCGATCTGTCCCTCGTCGCCCACGGCAGCCGCGCCGTCGGCCTGCGGCACCCCTGGCTGACCGTGCTGGCCAGCCGCCGCCCGACGCTGGGGCCCAACGTCCTGCACGTGAACGAGTTCGCGCTGGGCGCCCTGGAGGGCATGGGCCTCGACATCGATGAGATGGCCGGATTCGTCGGCATGGTCAACGACTACGTGGACGGCGCGACCCGCCGCGAGATCGGCTGGCTGGAGGAGGCCCGCCGCACCGGAATGGACCCCGAGCGGTGGAAACGCGATTACGCCGGGCCGTACGTGCGTCAGATCCTCGATTCCGGCGCCTATCCCCTGTTCGGCAGAACCGTCCGGGAATCCAAAGCCGTCCACCTGCCCGCCGACGAGGCTTTCCAGATCGGGCTGGACCGCGTGCTGGCCGGAATCGGCGCACAAATACCCGATATAAAGCGGGGATAAAAAGGGTGGCTAAGGTGGTTCTCCAGCGTTGATCGCCACCCAGAGAGGACCGCCGTGCACACGACGATCCTGATCACCTCCCCGGACGGGTTCACCGCGCCGGGACTTGAGCTCTTCCAGTTCGCGCCCATCATTCCCGGCGGGGCCGGACTGGTTCACCAAAGCGGTGCTGATCGTGATTCTCAGCGCCGTCGCCGTCATCGCCTTCTCCCGGCCCGCCCTGGTACCCCGTGGAATTCAGGGGGTTCTACGTCTTCGTCCGAGACCAGGTCGCCCGGCCCGCCCTCGGCCGGTGGATGGGATTACTCCTCGCCGTCTTCCTCACCGTACTGGTGTGGAATTTCGCGAGTGGCCTGGAAGATGTGCACTGAGCCGGTATGACCGTTGAATCCTGAATGGTCACCTCCAGTCACGTGACCCTGCCACGCGCGCCCCGGTCAGGGTCCTCGAACAGGTGTTAGATGGACATCGAAGGCTCTGACCGCTGGGGACGGCCTGCGAAGATCGTCGGCCGCTCGCCGGCCTCGTGCGCCCCTCCACCCCCATGTCAGGGAGGATCTCGTGACATCCGGGCACATCATCCTCGACCCAACCGGCACCCGCACCTACTCGCAGTTCGACGAACTGCGCGACCTCGGCTCCGCCGTCCTCGTCGAACTGCCCGCCGGGGTGATCGCCTGGTCGGTCAGCCGAGGCGACGTGGTCAGGAAGCTGCTGACCGATCCCCGGGTCTCCAAGGACGCCCGTGCGTCCTGGCCCGGTTACCAGCCGTACCGGATCGCGTGGCTGACCGTCTGGGTCGACGTCATCAGCATGCTGACCTCGGACGGCCCCGACCACAAACGCCTGCGCGACCTGGTCGGCAGGGCCTTCACCCCGCGCCGCGTCGAGGCGCTGCGGCCCGCCGTCGAGGCGATCGTCACCGACCTGCTCGAAGACCTCGGCACCGAGCCTCCGGACGTCACCGTCGATCTGCGCGAGCGCTTCTCCATCCCGGTGCCCTCCGGCGTCATCTGCGACCTGTTCGGCGTCCCCGACCCGCAGCGTCCCAACATCGTGCGGCTCATGGACTCCGTACTGGACACCAGCCTGACCGACGCACAGGCCGACATCGTCAGGCGGGCGCTGTTCGCCGCGATGAACACGCTCATCGACGGCAAACTCGACACGCCCGGCGACGACATGACGAGCCTGCTGCTGACCGCCCACACCGACACCGGGGCGGCGCTCAGCCGGGACGAACTCGTCAGCACCCTGATCCTCATGATCGGCGCGGGCAGCGAGACGACGGTGTCGCTGATCAACCATGCCGTGGTCGCGCTCCTCACCCACCCGGGCCAGCTCGCCGCCGTCGCCGCCGACCCGGCACGCTGGAGCGACGTCATCGACGAGAGCCTGCGCCAGCATCCGCCCGTCGCCCATCTGCCGCTGCGCTACGCCACCGACGACATCGACCTCGGTGACGTCGTCATTCCCGCCGGGGACCCGATTCTCATCGCGTTCGGCGCACACGGCCGCGACCCTCGCACCAACCCGGACCCCGACGTCTTCGCCATCGACCGGGCCGACCGCGAGCATCTGGCCTTCGGCCACGGAATCCACTACTGCCTGGGCGCCCCCCTGGCCCGGCTGGAGGCGAGCGTCGCCCTGCCCGCCCTGTTCCGCGCGTTCCCCGGCATGCGGCTCGACTGCCCTCCGGAGGATCTCACGCCGCAACCGTCGTTCATCACCAACGACTACCGCAGGCTCCCGGTCACCCTGGGGCCGCGCCCTACGGCCCCGTTCACCTCGGCCGACGCCGATCGAGATGACATGTAGGAGATTTCCTACATATAGTGGGGTGCATGAACATCACGCATGCCACGACCGTCACGGTGCCCGTCACCGACCAGGACCGCGCGAAGGACTTCTACGTCACCGCCCTCGGCTTCGAGGTCGTCGTCGACCGGCAGATGGGGCCGGTGAGGTGGCTCCAGGTCGCCCCGAAGGGCGCCCAGACCGCGTTCACCCTGGCCACCGCCGAGCAGGGCTTCGCCCCCGGTAGCGCGACCGGGATCATCCTGGAGACCGCCGACCTGGACGCCGACTGCGCCGAACTGGTGAAGTCCGGCGCCGCCGTCCAGGGCCCGACCGATCTGCCCTGGGGCCGCCAGGCCACGCTCACCGACCCGGACGGCAACGGCTTCGTCCTCTCCGCCGGATCAGGAGCACGTCATGTCTGAGGTCGCACGCCGCTACGCGCGGCTCGCGGACGGCTTCCTCTCCCGGATCCGGGCCACCCCCGACCACCTGTGGGAGGCCAAGAGTCCCTGCCGGGGCTGGAACGCCCGCGACGTGGTCGCGCACGTCGTCAACGGCCATCGCGGCGTGCTCTCCGCCGTCCACGGGATCCCGCCGGCCGCCGCGCACGGCGTCGGCGTCTCCTCCATGGCCGACGCGCCCGCAGTCGAGCCCGGCGCCGACCTGGCGGCCGCCTTCATCGCCTGCCGCGACGGCATCCTGGAGGTGCTCCGTACCCCCGACCTGGCCGCACGGCGCATGCCCGGCGGACCCCTCGGCCCCGTCCCCGTCGAGCGGGCCATCGACGTCGTCGGGGCCCTCGAACTGCTGGGACACACCTGGGACCTGGCCCGCGCCACCGGCGGCGACGAGCGCCTCGACCCCGAGGCGGTCGCCCGCACCCACCGGGCTCTGCTCCCCTGCCACGCGGAACTCCTGGCCACGGGCGCGTTCGACGCGAGCGTCCCGGCACCCGAGGGCGCCGACGCCCAGACCGCGTTCCTCTGCTTCATCGGACGCGGCTGAAAAGCGGAACCGCTGCGAGGAGCACGGCGCCTCCGGCCACCAGGGCACCGGCCCAGGGCAGGTCGTGCAGGGCGAGGCCGACGGTGAGGGCTTGGCCGCCGAGCTGGGAGCCGCCGGCGATGCCGAGGTTGAAGGCGGAGGCGCCGATCGCCGTGACCAGGGTGGGAGCCTCGGGTGCGGCGGCCAGGGCCCGGTCCTGCAACAGCGGAGTGAGCGCCGCGGCGATCACGCCGAGGGCGAGCACGGTGGCGGCCGCCGCCCACCCGACTCCGCTGGTGCACGTGAACACGGCCAACGTGCCCGCCAGGGCCGTCAGCAGGGTGCGCAGTCCCGCCCACGGGGCGCGGTCGGCCAACTGGCCGCCGAGGACGTTGCCCCCGATCGCACCCACCCCGAACAGGGCGAGCAGGACCGTGACCGAGGCATCGGTGAAGCCGCTGACCTGCCGCAACAGCGGGGCGATGTAGGTGTAGGCGGTGAACAGTCCGGCCTGCGCCAACACGATGACCGCCAGCACCAGGGCCGCCTTGGGCCGGAGCATGCCCCGTACCTCGGCGCCGGGGCGGGCGACCTCCTGCGGTGCGGGCGGCCGTACGAGTGCGGTCCCGGCGCCGAGAACCAGCACGGCGAGGGCCGTGATCGCCCAGAAGGTGGCACGCCAGCCGAACTCGTCGCCGAGCCAGGTCCCCAAAGGCGCGCCGAAGGCGGTGGCCAGGTTCCACCCGGCCGTCACGACGGCGATGGCGCGGCCACGTTGCGTCGCGGGTGTCATCGCCACCGCGATCGTCAAGGCCACCGCGAAGGCCGTGCTGTGGGTGAGCGCGGTCAGCATCCGGGCCGCCATCAGGGCGCCGAAGCTGCCCGCCAGCGCTGCGGCGAGATTTCCGGCGACGAACACGCCCAGCAGGACCAGCAGTGCGCGGCGGCGCGCGAGACGCAGCATCCCGACCGTGACCAGCGGTCCGGCGACGGTGACCACGAGGGCGTACCAGGTCACCAGGGATCCCACGGTCGGCAGCGGGCGCCGCAGATCCTCCGCCAGTTGGGGCAGCAGCCCGACCACGACCCACTCGGCAGTGCCCACGACGAACACACACGCGGTCAGCACCGCCAAGGAGGCCACCCGGCGCGGCGCCGAGAACAGGGGTGACTGGGGCGCCGAGGGCGTTGTGTCGGTGGTCATGGACGAGACGCTAATGTCTCACATCGATGTGAAAGTCAAGGGGCTCCGGAGGGCCTGAGATCTCCGTTCGCGCGTCTTCGGACGGCGGCGCCGGGCTGGTCGGGTGTTCCCTGGTCGGGCCAGGCGACGTCGTCGACCGCCAGGAACGGCTCGTGGGCCACCGCCGCAGGGGTGACCCCGGCGAACTCCATGACGTCCCGATGCAGGTGGGACTGATCGGCGTAGCCGCCGTCGGCCGCGACCCCCGCTGCGGCATGCCCTGCGGTCAGGCGGTGGGCGGCGTGGTCGAAGCGGACCAGCTTCGCGGCGCGCTTGGGCGGCAGGCCGATCTGCGCGTGGAATCGCGACCACAGGCGCTTGCGGCTCCATCCGAGCTCGGCCGCCAGCGACTCCACCCGAACCCGGCCTCGGCCGACCACCATCCGGTGCCAGGCCCAGGCCACCTCCGGCTCGACCGGCGCCCCTGCCTCACACCGGCGGCCCAGCAACGTCTCGATCAACGCGAAGCGATCCTGCCAGGAGACCTCGCCCAACTGCTCGCTGATCCGTGACGCCTGCCTGCCCCACAGGTCGTCCAGCGTCACCACGCAGCCGTCGAGCTCGGCCGGGCCGACGCCCAGGATCGCGCGGGCCACCACAGGTGACAGACGCGCCTGCACACACGCGATGTTCTGGCCCCGCACCCACACCGCGCCGCTGAGCCCGATCCCGGCGACGAGACTGCCCCGGTGACGCCGCCCGGTGGCGTCCTCGACGACGGGCAGGCCGGCCCCCAGGTCCAGAACCAGTGTCACGGCCGGGTGCGGAATCATGCGGTGGCCCTCGGGATCCATGCCCAGGTCGCGGAAGCCGGCCATGGTGACACCCGGCACCCGGCTGCGCCGTACCGAGGACGCGGCGTCCCACGCGACGGCATCGTCACGTTCGCGCACGTTGGACCGCATGCTCCCATGCTAGGGGAGCCGCGCGAAGGGAACATTCGTCCAATCCACCGGCGTACGCCGACGGCGACAGTGGGCTCATGACCATTCCTGACGGCACCTCCGAAATCCTGACCCTGGACGACGGCGACGTCCATGTGTGCCAGGACGGCCCCCCACGATGCCCCCGCACTCGTTCTCATCCACGGGTCCGCCGCCTCGGCCCGCTCGTGGGACGCGCTGGTTCCGATGCTGACCGGATCCCATCGCGTCATCCGGATCGACCTGCTCGGGCACGGCCGATCGGCCAAACCGGACGGCCCCGGCTACGCGACCTCGGACCAGGCACGTCGGGTCGGACAGGCACTCGACCTGCTCGGCGTCAAACAGGCCGTCATCGTCGGCCATTCCAGCGGCGGCGTGGTCGCCACCGCCCTCGCCGAGCGACGACCCGAACTGGTGACCGCGCTCGTCCTCATCAACACCGGACCGAGCCTGGACGCCTTCATCGAGGCGGGGTCGGCCGCCGTCGGCCTCACGCAGTGGCCGCCGGCAGACGAGCAGATCCGCCGGTTCGCGAGCACCGGATTCAGCCGCGCCGGCGCGCGGATCCCGCAACAGCTTCTGGACGAGATGCGCGCCATGACGTACCACACGCTCACCGCGACGATGCAGGCCACAACCGACTACCTGAAGCAGCAGCCGCTCCCGGAGCGGCTGGCGGTGCTCGGCAAGCCGCTGCTGGTGATCTTCGGCGAGGACGACCGGAGGTGGCGCTCCTCGTCCGCCGCCGACTACCGCGTCGTTCCCGGCGCGAGGGTCGAACTGCTGCCCGGACTCGGGCACTCGCCCATCCTGGAGGATCCGCAGCGGACCGCCGCACCCCTGCTGGCCTTCGCCGAGATCCACGCCGCCGCCTCGACAGCACGATGACCACCACCGACCTCGCCGAGCCGATCGAGCGAAAAGATGCCGATGAGGATGCCGGTGCGGTAGCGGGACCCAGCGTGGCACGGCTGTTGCGTCCACATCTGCGGAGTTTCGCGGCCGTGGTGATCCTGCAAGTGATCGGCGCGCTCGCGGGTCTGGCACCGCTGCTGGCGGTCGTCGAGCTGGGCCGTACCCTGCTGTCGCCCGGCCCGATCGACCACGCTCACGTCCGCACCGTGGTGATCGCGGGTGCGGCCGGTCTGCTCGTCCGGCTGCTGTTCACCGCCGCTGCGGCGGGAGCCGGGCATCTTCTCGACAATCGGGTGCAGCTGGCGTTCCGCCGGCAGTTGGCCGCGTCGCTGGAACGCGTCCCGATCGGCTGGCTCTCCCGGCGCCGCACCGGCGAGCTGGCCAAGGTGGTGGGCGAGGACGTGAGCGCCGTGCACCCGTTCATCGCCCACGCCCCCGGCGAGCTCGTCGCCGCGTTCGTGGTGCCGCCGGTGTCGCTGGTCTACCTGTTCACCGTCGACTGGCGGCTCACGCTGATCACGCTGATCCCGGTGGTGCTGGCGATGGCGCTGATCCCGCTGCTGATGCTGCCCGCCAGGACGCGAGAGCAGGAGGCCTACGACGCGGCCATGGGCCGGATCGCCGGTTCCGTGGTCGAGTTCGTGCAAGGCATCTCGGTGGTCAAGGCGTTCGGTGGCGCCGAGCGCGCCCACCGCGCGTTCCTGACGGCCGCCGACGACTTCGTCGGCGTCTTCTCCCGCTGGGTGCGCGGCATGTCCGTGATCGCCGCCGGGATGCAGCTGGTGCTGTCGCCGCCGTTCGTGCTGCTCATCGTGCTGATCGGGGGCACGGCGCTGATCACCTCCGGCGGCCTGGCCTCGGCGGACCTGCTGCCGTTCCTGCTGCTCGGACTGGGACTGACCGCTCCGGTGGCGGCGCTCGGCCACGGTTTCGACGATCTGCAGAGCGCCGGTCGCGCGGTCGGCCGGATCGAAGACGTCCTCGCGGTCCGGCCGCTGCCCGAGCCCGCCCACCCGCGCGCGCCGCAGGGGCACCGGGTGGAACTGCGCGACGTCCGCTTCGCCTACGACGCCGGCCGCGAGGTGCTGCGCGGCATCGACCTGGTACTGGAGCCGGGGACGGTCACCGCGGTCGTCGGGCCGTCGGGAAGCGGCAAGTCCACGCTGGTCCAGCTGCTGCCGAGGTTCTTCGACCCCACCCACGGCTCGGTCCTGCTCGGCGGCGTCGATCTGCGCGAGATCGGCAGCCGGGAACTGTATCGGCGGGTGTCCTTCGTCTTCCAGGACGTCCGCCTGCTGCGCGCCTCGGTCGCCGACAACATCGCGTCGGCGGTGCCGCAGGCCGGTCGCGACGACGTGGTCCGCGTCGCCCGGCTGGCCGGCGTCCACGATCGCGTCCTGCGACTGCCGCGCGGGTACGACACGGTGCTCGGACAGGAGGCCAAGCTGTCCGGAGGCGAGGCGCAGCGGATCTCGATCGCCCGCGCGCTGCTGGCCGACACGCCCGTTCTGGTGCTGGACGAGGCGACCTCCTTCGCCGACCCGCAGACCGAGCAGGCGGTCCGCCGGGCCCTGGCGATGCGGGGCGGCGACCGTACGGTCGTCGTCATCGCCCACCGGCTGGAGACCATCGCCGCCGCCGACACCGTCGTGGTGCTGGAGGACGGCGCGATCGTCGAGCGCGGCAGTCCCGCCGACCTGCTGGCACACGGCGGAAGGTTCGCCGCGCTCTGGCGATCCCACCGATCGGCCGAGATCGAAACCCATGGTGGCGTACCGCGAGGAGAGGAGCCCCGATGATCCGAATGCTGCTGCGCGTGCTCGGAGACGAGTACGCGCGGGCGATGCGCCGCACCGTGATCCTGATGACGACCACCGCGGTGGTCGAAGGTCTGTCCTACGCGCTGCTGGTCCCGGTACTGCGGGCGCTGCTCGGCGGCACGCCTGCGGACGCCGTGCCCTGGCTGGTGGCGTTCGGGGCCGCGGTCGCCCTCTACGCCGTGCTGCGCTATGTCAGCGACTTGTCCGGCATGCGGGTCGGGACCACCATGTTGCGCGGCATGTATCACCGGCTCGGCGAGCACCTGGCCCGGCTCCCCCTCGGCTGGTACGACGCCGGTCGTGTCGGCGAGGTGTCCGCCCTGGCCGGCCGCGGCCTCCTGCAAGCCATGGGCGTGGCCGCACATCTGCTGGCACCGTTCATCTCCGCCCTGGTCACGCCGCTGACCATCGTGGCCGTGATGGCCGCCTTCGACTGGCGGATGGGGCTGGCCGCGTCGCTCGCCGCCCCCGTCGTGGCGGCGATCCAGTCCCGGACGGCACGCGCGACGGCCGCCGCCGACGCCGAGCGTCACGAACGCGACCGGGAGGCCGGCGGGCGCGTCATCGAATTCCTCCAGGCCCAGCCGGTGTTGCGGACCGGCGAACGCTTCCGGCTGCTCGACGACTCGCTGCTCGACGCCCAGCGGGCCTCCCGCCGTACCGTGCTGGCGACGTTGCCCGGTGTCGTGGGGCTCACGATCACCGTGCAGGTGGGCTTCACCGGGCTCCTGGTCCTGGGCGCCTACCTCGCGCTCGACGGGCACATCGGCGCGGCGGAGATCCTGGCGATCCTGGTGCTGGCCGCCCGTTGCGCCGACCCGCTGCTGTCACTGTCGGACATCGGCGGCAAACTGCGCGGCGCGCGTGCGGAACTGGCCAGACTTGAGAAGGTGCTGAGCACCGAGCCGCTGCCGGAGCCTCGCGAGCCGATCCAGCTGGCACACCACAGCCTGGAATTCGACGCCGTCACCTTCCGGCACGGCGGTCACACCGTGATCGACGAGGTGTCGCTCACCGTCCCCGAGGGCCGGCGGCTCGCGGTCGTCGGGCCGTCCGGCGCGGGCAAGAGCACACTGCTGCAGTTGCTCGCGCGCTTCTACGACGTGGACGCCGGCGCGGTGCGCGTGGGAGGCGTGGACGTGCGCGCGATCAGCACGGAGGCGTTGACGGCACGGATCGCCGTCGTCTTCCAGGACGTCTACCTCTTCGACGGCACCATCGAGGAGAACGTGCGCCTGGGCCGTCCCGACGCCGACGAGGCCGAGGTACGGGCCGCGGCGACCGCGGCACAGCTGGACGAGGTGATCGAGCGCCTGCCCGGCGGCTGGGCGACGAACGTCGGGGAGGGCGGCGCGCTGCTGTCCGGTGGTGAGCGCCAGCGGGTGTCGATCGCGCGGGCGCTGCTGAAGAACGCCGCCATCGTGCTGCTCGACGAGGTGACCTCGGCGCTGGACCCGGTCAACGAGGCGGCCGTCCACGCGGGCATCGAACGTCTGATGGCCGGTCGGACGGTGGTGATGGTGGCCCATCGCATGCGCACCGTCCGACGCGCCGACCGTGTCGTCTTCCTGGACGGCGGCCGCGTCGCGGAGGCGGGCACCCACGACGAACTGCTCGACCGGCGCGGCCGGTACGCCGACTTCTGGAACATCGCCACGGCTCCCGCTACGAGGGCCTGAGCCGGGGCGCCGCCGGCGACCTCGCGTAATCAGGCGAGCGCACCGTGACTGCGAGAGCCGCGCATGTCGCCTACAGCTTCTCGACCTGGTGGAAGGGCACCTCGATGTCTTGGTCACGTCCGAAGACCGAAAGGGCAACGGTAAGCATGCGCCCATCGACGTCGATTCCCTTGACCGTGCCAGGGAACGCGGCGAAAGGTCCGTCAGCCACCAGCACCGCATCGCCGACCACGAACGTCAAGGGTACGGCTTCCGGCGGGATCGTCGGGACGCCGTCGGGCTCGCCGAGTACAAGCATGTCGGCCATAACGCAGGCGACGCCGTCATCCTCGGTTCGGCCGATCCACACCGGATAGGCTCCGTCCCCCCAGCCGCTGGTGAAGGCGATGAGGTTGGCACCCGAGGCGGGCTCGTCCACCTCTGCCACATGATCACGCACCTCGGGAAGCCGACTGTCAGGCTCGCCGAGGTAGGCCAGGCCGTCCGCTGCGGCACGGTCGACGAAGCAGGCCATGCCGGTGTCGACGGCGAAGCAGAACGCTTCTCCGTCGGGAAGTGTGCGCACGTCCTCCCCGGGCCGGGTGGCAAGCTCCCAGGAGATCACGGGCGCATCATCGATGACCAGCCAGGCCGCAGCGACTCGGCCCTGCGCCGGAGCGCCCTCTCCGACCACCGTCAACATCACGGGGTAGTGCCCCGGTGGCACCCGCACGGCGAAGGGCTTGGCGTCCGAGACCGTGTAGGGATCGCACGCCACCAGCTCACCGGTCGGCACGCGCAGCGTCCCGGCCGGCCGGGACTCCAGACGAGCACCCGGGCTGGCGGTGCTGAATGCCGGATGGGCGATCACCAGGCGCTGATCCACTCGCAGCGGTTGCGGCGGCTGCCAGACCGGCGCGTCGAAAGGGACCACGGCCACACCGTCCGGAGGCGCCGAAGGCGCGAACGGCGTACTGGCCGGCAGGTCCAGTGGCAGCAACGGAAGAGGCAGCCAGGGCGAAGCCGCGTCCCCTTCAGCGAGCTCCACGACGATCTCGCGAAACAACGCCGCGTCGCCCATACTGCCAGCGACCTCCTCGATCTGGTCGGCGCCGAAAAAGGCCAGCCCGGCCCAGTTACCGAACCACGGCGCCGCAAGGCGCAGCCGATCGGTTGCGGCCGGGACCAGCCCCGAACTCTGCGACCGTCCCGGGCGCCCCGCCGTGACCTGCACATAGCCCTGTCGCGCCGCATGGCGCACCCTCGTTCGCCTGGCCGCCGCACCGAACTCCGCCACCGCCACCGCCGGGTATCTCCAGGAAACCTGCTCGACAAGCAGCAACTCGTCGTCCAACCGGCGGAAGTCACGCTTCACAACGCGACGTCGCTGATCATCGAACCCCCATGTCACGCACACGCCCTGACGCCAGCCCACCTCGAACAGCGCCTGCACGCGATCTCCGAGGAACAGCAGCGCGGCGTACTGCTCCCCGGTCTCATCTCTTCGTCGCGCCTCGTCGGGGGACAACGGACCGACCACCGCGTGCCGGACAGGTTCCCATCCCTCGCAGTACACCACCCCGATCGGCCCGGACTCGCTCAGCATCGCCTGCACGACCTCTCCCCGTTCACCAGGACGGTGGACGTTATCACCTAGTTGGAAAATGGTCGCGTTCAACGATCTCGTCGTCCTTCCAAGGCTTCCTCATCGCCAGGAGAGCTCGTACGGCGGTGCGGATCAGCTCGCTCGGGGAGTCGGGCACGCCGGTGGTGAGAGCGGTGAAGAGAATGCCCAGCACGCTCATCTCCAGAAGCATGGCCTCGTCCTGGCCGATGTCGATTCCGGCGGCGCGGCACTGGCGGACGATGAGATCGCTTCGGCCGTGCAGTGCGTCGGTCAGCGTGTCTCGCAGTCGAGGGTTTCTGGTGCTCTCCAGGTGCAGCTCGAACAGCGCCAGCGAATGGTGCCGGCCGTCGGTCAGCATCGCGGTCAGGACGGAGACCAGCGCTTCCTCCAGATCGGCGGGCGAGATCGGCCGGACGGTGTAGGCGTCCACACGTTCGCCGAGCCGGAGGGTGATCCGCTCGATGACCCCGTTGACCAGCGCATCGCGGGTGCGGAAGTAGCGCGAGGTGGTGCCGGCCGGTACGGCGGCGGCGCTGTCGACGGCCCGGTGGGTCAGCCCCCGTGACCCCTGCTCGGCCAGCACCGTGATGGCCGCGTCCGCCAGATGGTCGCGGCGCTGTGGGTTAGGGGGTGGCACGGTTTCCTTCCCTGCCGGTGCGGTTGGCTGGACCACACCATTTCACCAGAGCCGCTGCTGTACCGGTGCGATCCCCGGCCCAGGCCACGTAGCCGTCCGGGCGGATCAGCGTCGCCTCGGGCCCGGTGCCGCGAAGGGGCGTGGCGTGCCGTACGCGATCGTGCCAAGGGGTGGGCACGCCCTCGTCGGAGAGCAGAACGAAGGTGCCTGCCCGCAGCACCTCATAAAGACGGCCCGCGTCTGTCGGGCCGTCGGCGGCTCGGCGTCCGGCCAGCGCGTGGGCGTCCGGCTCACCGGACGGGTAGGCGAACTCCAGGCCGGACAGTCTTCCGAGAATGCGGCGGCGGCCCGGACCGGTGTGGAGCAGGGTCGCCATGACGCGCCGGCTGATCTCCAGGCGGACTCGGGAGCCGCTGAGCACCAGCCCGGTGAGGTGGTCGGTCATGGCCAGGACGGCGGAGC
Organism: Nonomuraea longicatena; assembly: GCF_039525605.1. Lineage (NCBI taxonomy): Bacteria > Bacillati > Actinomycetota > Actinomycetes > Streptosporangiales > Streptosporangiaceae > Nonomuraea > Nonomuraea longicatena. Next base: position 69,502 of record NZ_BAAAHQ010000016.1, read on the forward strand.
CGACGGGGTGCCGCTCGGTGTGGTAGGTGTCGAGCAGCCAGGGCGGGGCCCAGCCGTGCAGCGTCGCGGCGAGCTTCCAGCCCAGGTTGGCGGCGTCCTGGATGCCGGTGTTCATGCCCTGGCCGCCGATGGGCGAGTTCACGTGGGCGGCGTCCCCGGCCAGGAAGACCCGTCCCGATCGGTAGCTGCGGGCCTGGCGGCGTTCGGCGACGAAGCGGGAGAACCAGCGCGGCTCGCTCATCCCGTAGTCCGTGCCCGCGATGGTGTGGAACGCCTCGCGGATCAGGGCGAAGCGTGGGTCGTTCTGCTCCTCGCGCAGCCACGCGCCGACCCGGAACCAGCCGTCGCCGAACGGGAGGGTCACCACCACACCCTGAGTGCCGACCTGCGTGATGGGCGGCGGCTCGGAGGTGGGGATGCGGACGTCGGCCAGCAGCATGGGCAGACTGTAGGCCGCGCCGGCGAAGCCCACGCCGACCAGGTCGCGCACGGTGCTGTGTGCGCCGTCGGCACCGATGACATATCCGGCTTCCAGCTCCTGCCCGTCCTCAAGCCTCAGCCGCACGGATTCGGCGTCCTGGGTCAGGCCGACCACGTCGGCGTTGCGACGGATCTGTACTCCGAGTTCGTCGGCGCGCTGCTGAAGGATCTTCTCGGTGCCGTTCTGGGGCACGAGCAGCAACATGGGATATCTGGTGTCGAGCCGCCCGAAGTCGACCCGCGAGGCGTAGGCGGGATACACCGTCTTGATCGGGTTGCCTGCCGCGACCAGTTCGTCGCCCATGCCTCGGGCGTCGAGCAGTTCCAGGGCTCGGGCGTGCAGACCGAAAGCCCGCGTGACGTTGGACTCGCTGCCGCGCTTGTCCACGATCGTGCAGTGAACGCCCGCGAGCGCGAGCTCGCAGGCGGCCATGAGCCCGGTGGGACCGGCTCCCACGATGACGACGTCGTGCATGACGCTTCTCCGTTCGCTATTTCTGTATCGCTACATTTATAGCGCATAAATCGACTGGCTGTCCGCTCGCCGTCCGGGCAGGATTGATCCGTGCAGCATGCCCTCCTGGGACTTGCCGAGAACGCGGCGCTACCGCCCGAACTGATCGATCGGCTCATCTCGTGCGCGGATGCGGAACTCGCCGAGGCCCTCGCCGATCGTCCGGACCTCACCGACACGCAGATGGCCACGCTGATGCGCTTCGAGGCCGCCGCCGTACGGCTCGCCCGTGAGCGGCGGCTCACTGTCGACGACGTCGACCTGGTGGCTCGGCCTCATGTCGCGCTCGCCCTTCTCGAAGAGAGTTCCGGCAGACCGGAGTGGGCCAACCGGCTTGCGGCCGATCCGCTGGTGGAGATCCGGGAGAGGCTGGCGGCATGCCCGGCTCTGCCGTCCGAGGTGATGCGGACGCTTGCGGCGGATCCCGATGTCCAGGTGGTCGCGGAGCTCGCGCTCTGGGCGCCGGCCGACATCGCCGGGCAGCTCGTGGCGCATCCGCATGCCGATGTTCGTCGCTCGGCGGCGGCCAACGAAGCGACGCCGACGCCCGTGCTGGCGTCGCTGTTGACCGGTGACGGGCTGCCTCCTGCACGCTTCTGCGCGGTGTGCGACCAGGAGCCGGTGCCCTTCGTTCACGATCCGAACTGCGATCGGACCGACTGTTCGCTGCCGCCGGGCGCTTCCTGTGACGGCTCCCACGAGTCCACCGTGTTCGTGATCCAGCAGATGGCCCTTCGGAACCCGGCCACGCCGGTTGATGCCGTCGTGGGCTTTGCGGGCCATCCCTCGGTTCTGATGCGCGTCGAGCTGGCGGCGCGCGTAGATCTGTCGAGGAGCTGGCCGTGTCGGCGAACCCGAGTGTGCGGATGCTCCTCGCCCAGCGACGTGATCTCCCGCCGGAAATCCGCGACGTGCTGGCCGAAGACGTCGACGCGAAGGTGGTCAAGTCCATCGCGCCCCATCCGGGACTGTCCGACGTGCAGCTTCGCGCGATGGTCGCACGCCACGGCAGCCGGGTACTGGCGAGGGTGGCCGCCAATCCGGATGCCACGGCGAAGCTGCTGGAGGAGCTCACGCAGCACCGGCCGCCTGTGCAGAAGGTGTTCCGAGAGGTTGCCCGGCACCGCAACGCGACGGCGGCAGCGCTGGCGGCATGCCTCGCCGATCGCCGGGCCAGACCGTTGGCCGCCTGCCACGGCGCCCTGCCGTCCACGGTGATCGTCGGACTGCTCGACGACGAGGACTGGCAGGTGGTGAAAGCGGCGGCGGCCAACCCGTCGCTACCTCGTTCCGTGATGTCCCGGCTGATTCCCTGATCGAGACAGCTGCCTGCATCAGAGGCATAGAGTATTGCCTATGAAGCAAGACGATGAAGACTTGGACGGCCTTGTGCGCAAACGCATCCGCGCCCTGCGGGTCGCGCAGGGCTGGTCCCTGGAAGAGCTGGCCGGCCGTGCCCGGCTCAGTCAGTCCTCCCTGAGCCGCATCGAGAACGGCCGGCGCCGCCTCGCGCTCGATCAGCTCGTCACTCTCGCCCGTGCCCTGGACACCTCCCTCGACCAGTTGGTCGAGACCGCCACCGATGACGTCGTCACCAGCCCGATGATCGACGGCACCCATGGCGTGATGCGCTGGCCGATCAAGAGCGACCCCGGGATGACCGTGATGCGTCAGCGCATGACCGAGCCGCCGCCCGAGAACCCCGCCCGCATGCGCGCCCACCCGGGCCGGGAATGGCTGGTCGTCCTGTCCGGTACGGCGATCCTCCTGCTGGGCCACCGTCGCTTCCGCCTTGAGGCCAACCAGGCCGCCGAGTTCCCCACGATGATGCCGCACGCCATCGGCGCCGACGGCGGGCCGTGCGAGATCCTGGGCATCTTCGACCGCGACGCGCGCCGCGGGCACCAGCGCGAGGACGACTGAGAGGGGTGCGACTTGCCCGTCCGGCAGCACCGGTGGTCATTGTCTTGCGCAATGCGAAAGGTTTTGTGCCGTACGCGCATGGTCTCCGTAATGTGATGTCATGACTCGAACACGTCCGCACATCGGTCACGATCACGACGCCGACAGCCAGGAGGAGATCCTCGACCTGGATGCGGAAGTCCTCGCCGAACACCTCGCCGCCATCACCGAGTGGCTGCCCCTGGCCGCCGGCCCGCGTCGCATCGTGGATCTGGGCTGCGGCACCGGAGCGGGCACCTTCGCCCTCCTCGACCGCTTCCCCGAGGCACACGTCACAGCTGTCGACGCCTCACCCGGGCACCTGCGACGCCTGCGCGAGAAGGCGTGTGCCCGCGACCTGGCCGACCGGGTGCACACCGTGCAGGCCGACCTCGACGACGACTGGCCGGACCTCGGCGCGCCCGACCTCGTATGGGCATCGGCCTCCATGCACCACCTGGCCGACCCCGCCCGCGCCATACGCGACATCCACGACCTGCTCGCGCCCGGCGGCCTGTTCACCGTCGTCGAACTGGCCGGTTTCCCCCGTTTCCTGCCCGCCGACGCTCCCGAAGAGCGGCCCGGGCTGGAAGACCGCTGCCACGCCGCGGCCGATCGTTTCCACGCCGACCGCGTGCCTCACCGTGGCGCCGACTGGGGGCCGATGCTGACCGGCGCCGGATTCGCCCTCGACGCCGAACGCACCATCGCCGTGCACATCGAGGGCTCACGCAGCGAGGCGATCGGCCGCTACGCCCTGAGCGCCCTGCGGCGCATCCGTGGCGCGGCCGTCGGGGCCCTCTTGCCCGAAGACGCCGCCGCGCTCGACCGACTGCTCGACACCGGCGGCCCGCACAGCATCCTGCGCCGAGGTGACCTCGCGATACGCACCGAACGCACTGTCTGGGCCGCGCGCCGCGACTGACCTCGCCGACCGCGCCGATCCAGGTAGCTCAGCGCGGCGCGCACGACGTTGAGATCACGGGCCATCGCAGCGGAATTTGCCCGCCAGGCGGTCGCGGCAGCCATGTCATCACGGCCTTGGGATGTCTTGGAGGTGCAGGGCGAGCCGGGTGCGGTCACGGAGACCGTACTTGCGCAGCAGGCTGGAGACGTGGTTCTTCACCGTGCCCTCGGTGAGGAGCAGCCGGGCCGCGATCTCCCGGTTGGAGGCCCCCACGGCGATCAGCCTGGCCACCTCCGCCTCGCGGGCCGACACTCGATCCCCGTCCCGGAGCACGCTCGGTGCGGCCGGTGTGCGGCGGATCTCCGCGATCAGGCGGGCGGCCACGGGAGAGGCCAGGACCGTCTCTCCGCGACCGGCCCGGCGAACGGCGTCGATCAGCTCCTCCGGCGTGCAGTCCTTGAGGAGGTAGCCGACGGCGCCGCCGCGCAACGCGCCGAAGATGTAGTCGTCCTCGTCGAATGTGCTGAGCACGATCGCGGCCACACCGGGATGGCGGACGGACAGACGGGAGATGAGCTCGACGCCGTTCATCGCAGGCATCCTGGCGTCCACCAGCGCCACGTCCGGGTGGTGTGCGGCGGCCAGCATCAGAGCCTCCTCGCCGTCCGCGGCGTCGCCCACGACCTCGATGCCGTCCTCGACCTCCAGCATCTTGCGCAGCCCCCGCCGCATCAGCTCCTGGTCGTCGACCAGCAGTACCTTGACGATGCTCACGTCGCCGCCTTCGCCCGGACGGGGAGCTCCGCCCGCAGCTCGAAACCGCCGCCGGGCCGGTCGCCCGAGACCACCGTGCCGCCCACGGCACGGGCGCGCTCCGCGAGCGAGCGCAGGCCGAACCCGCCGTGCGAGTCGCGGTCGCGGCCGCTGCCGTCGTCGGCGACCACCAGGACGACGCGCCGCCCGTCGAAGACGAGCGTGCCGTCCACGTGGCGGGCCTCCGCGTGCCGGACGGCGTTGGTCAGCCCCTCCTGAAGTACGCGGTAGAGCACCAGCTCCACATCGGGGTCCAGGGACGGCTCGCCGCCCACCACCTCGAAGGACACCGAGAGCCCCGTGCCGTCGAACGACGCCGCCAGCCCTTCGAGCGCCGCGCTGCCGACGCGCCCTTCGAGCGCGAGCGGGCGCAGCGCGCGAACCCAGCGGCGGGCGTCGGCGAGCGCCGCCACGGTCATCTCCTTCGCCTCGCGCACCTCGTCCCATACGGCCTCGGGGCGGCGCGTGCGGAACCGCTCGGCGTTCTCCAGGTTCATCTTGATCAGCGTCAGGTGGTGGCCGACGGAGTCGTGCATCTCCGCGCCCATCCGCGCTCGCTCCTCGGCGACCGTCAGTTCCCTGACCCGAGCCAGCAGTCGCCGCGCCTCCAGCACGGCCGACACCATCCCCAGCACGAACAAGGCGAAGACGAAGACGGGGACGACCTGCACCATGGCGCGCAGGGCGTCGCCGTCGAGCACCGCCATGGTCGCGAACGCCGCAGCTGACAGGCAGCCGAGGATGACGGCGGCGGTGCGCACGCTGTGGACGAACGCCACGTTGGCGATGGCCAGGAGGGTCAGCAGGATGTGGACCTCGGCCGAGCCCGTGTATCCCAGTGCGAACGTCGCCAGCATGAACGCCGTCGGCAGGGGCCGGCGCCATCCGCCGACACGCCGCCAGGGCAGCGACAGCCACAGCGCGGCCACCAGCACCAGATTGAGGGCGAACACCGGGGCCCCACTCCCGGGCCAGGGCTCGGCCGCGAACGGGATGACCCCGGTGGCGAGGAGCACCACCCAGAAGACGATGTTGAACAGCATGGGCCGGTCGGGGTCACGCATCCAGGCCAGGCGACGCAGCATGGCTCCGACACTAATTTCCCGGGCGGGCTCTGTGATCCTTCCTGAGTACCCGTGACGAAGGTCATGGCGGGCTCCGCCGGAAGGCCGATGCCTGTCGATCGCGGACTTCCGAACGCGGCGATCGACGAAGACCACATCGTCGACGATCTCCATGCCTGGATGCGAAGCTCGGCTTGGCTCGGTCGGCTCGACGCCGTGATCCAGGTCGGCGATCTGGGCGCCTTCCCGTCGTTCGACCGGTGGGACGAGGCCAGCCGTCGTTTCGCCCGGGATCATCCTGCTCGATCCCTCACCCGCATTCGCCGAGGGGGTGCGCTCGGCTCTCAGGCGGATTCCCCCGGTGCTGTTCGTCAGCGGCAACCACGAGGATCACGACTGGCTGGCCTCCCTGCACGACGCGGCGGGCGCCGAGGTCGTGCCGGTGGACCCGCTCGGCGCCCACCGCCATGTCGCCTGCGGGAACGTGGTCGAGGCCGCCGGGCAGCGCGTGGCGTTCCTCGGGCTCATCGAGGTTCCGGGGAAGACGGACCTGGACGAGAGCGCGTACGCGCGCTTGATGGCGGTCGCACCTGCACGTCTGGAGATCAGGTGTCCCAGGTGACCGGAAGGCTCTTGACGCCGTAGATGTCCGCGGTCTCAGGGCGCAGCGCAACCTCTTCTACTGGTACGGCGAGTCGTAGCGTGGGAAGGCGGTTGACCAGGGCGGACAAGGCGACGCGCATCTCGATGCGGGCCAGCTGCCGGCCCAGGCACTGGTGGATGCCATGACCGAAGGCCACGTGACCGCTTGTTCTCCGCGAGCGCGGGGTCGGCGCGCAGCGCGGTCAGCTGCGCCGGGTTCCGCAGCAGCGCGAAGGTGCCCAGCGCCAGCATGTCGGCGGTGGTGTCGAGCCCGGCCGCCAGCAGGATCAAGGCCACACCCTTCAGCTCCTCCTCGTCCAGATCGCTGTAGGTCAGGTCGCTGAGCACGTCGTCGGTGGGGTCGGCGCGTTTGGCGGCCACCAGCTCCGCGAGGTAGGCCTGGACCGCGGTGTAGGCCGTGATCAGATCCTCGTCGCTGGTCTCGCCGCTCATGAACTTGCCGACGTTCCCCTGGAAGAGATCGCGGTCCTCGTAGGGCACTCCGAGCAGTTCACAGATCATGACGGCCGGGACGGGCTCGGCGAACGCGGTCACCAGATCGGCCGGCGGGCCGGCCTCGGCCATGGCGTCCAGGTGCTCGGCGGTGACCTGCTCCACACGCTCGGACAGCAACAGCATCCGGCGCACGGTGAACTTGCCCACCAGCGGCTTGCGGTAACGGCTGTGCCGTGGCTCGTCCATGAGCAGGAACTCTCCCGGCGGCGCCGGAGGGACCTCGAAGCCGCCGAAGTCGATTGGTCGGGTACGTCCAGGTTTTCGGCTCACCCACCCCGACCGGCAACGCGAGCGCGACACCCAGTCGGTACGGGACCTCACCGCAGCCTGCCCCGAACCGGCCGAACTCGCCCGCCGTGACTGCTTCACCGCTCAGAAATCCGCCGCCACGTCGTCAGTTCTGGTATCCCCTCGCCACCCTCGGAAGGATTGACGACCATGACAGACTCCAGACCGCTGGGCGACGACGAGGCCGCGTTCATCGCGGCGGCCCGTTCGAATGACGCGGCACAGTTCGCGCTCATCACGGAGCGCTACCGGCGGGGGCTGCAGGTGCACTGCTACCGGATGCTCGCGAACTACGAGGACGCCCAGGACATGACGCAGGAGACGTTTCTGCGGGTGTGGAACAAGCGGGAGTCGTTCAAGGGCCACGCTGCGCTGCGGACCTGGCTGTACCGGATTGCGACGAACGCCTGCCTCGATTTCCTGGAGAAGCGCAACGACCGCACACCCGTGCCCGCCGGGCTGCCGGGCGCGGGCTCGGAAGTGCATTACCTGCAGCCCTACCCGGACCGGATGCTCCCGGAGGACCCGCAGGAATCGGTGGTGGCTCGGGAGACGATCGAGCTGGCGTTCATCGTCGCCGTCCAGCACCTGCCGCCGCGGCAGCGGGCGATGTTCATCTTGCGCGACGTCCTCGGCTGGCCGGCGTCGAAGGCCGCCGACGCCCTTGAGCTGACCGTCGCGTCGGTGACCAGCGCACTGCAGCGGGCGCGCGTGACGATGCGCGAGCAGCTGCCCGACCGCCGCCTCGACTGGCGGAGCCCTGGTACGCGCGAGCTGTCGGAGGACGAGCGCAGCGTGGTGAAGTCGTACATCGACGCCCATGAGCGCAACGACGTCGACGGGCTGATGGCCCTGCTGAGAGACGACCTGAGCTTCATGATGCTGCCCGATCCTGGCACCTTGATCGTCACGGCCGAGGACGCGGTGGACGGCTGGGTCTCCAGTGGGCTCTTCCAGCGCGGCTACGACGACTGGCGCTGCATCGCCACGACGGTCAACCGCATGCCTGCCGCCGTGCTGTACCTCCGCACCCCCGACGACCCGGAGTACCGTTTGTTCAACATCGCGGTCCTGCACATCGTCGACGGGAAGATCGCCGAACTCACCGGATTCGACGCCACCGACAAACCATGGCTGAGCCTGCCCGCGACGCTGTGATCGGACAAGTCGAGCGCACAGGCCGGCCGCCACCGACGTCACCGCAGAATGAGCACCCCGACCAACTGGACACCACCGCCCCGCCGACGTTGCCGGCGGGGCGGGTCCGATGAACATCGTCACGATCGACGACATCGTCCTCCGCGTCTTCGCGACTCGGTACGCGGGGAAAGGGACCCCTCATCGCCGAGGGTCACGATGGGTACGCCAGGAAGGATTTCGACCTGGCCTTATGAGCCGGGCATTTGGCCCGTGCTCATCGCCTCGTCTCGTATCGGGTCAGCACCACGCCGCCGGGAAATGTCCGCGTCTCGACCAGTTTCAGGTATACCCAACTGTCCAGCACGGTGAAGAACGGCGTGCCGCCGCCCACCAGGACCGGTACGGTGACCAGCACGAATTCGTCGATCAGCCCGGCCCGCATGGCCGCCCCGGCGAGCGTCGCGCCGCCGATGTCCATCGGGCCACCGTCCTCGGCCCTGAGCCGGGCGATCTCTGCGACCGCGTCGCCGGTGACCAGGCGGGTGTTCCAGTCGACCTTGTCGATCGTCGATGAGAACACCACCTTCGGCATGTCCCGCCAGAGGCGCGCGAACTCGATCTCCGCCGGGGTCGCGTCGGGACGCTGGTCGCCGGTCGGCCAGTGGGAGCTCATCGACTCCCACAGCTTGCGCCCGTACAGCGACAGTTCGCTCGCGCGCATCTGGTCGTACCACCACTGGAACAGTTCGGCGCTCGGGGAGGAGTCCGGTCCCTCCCCTCCACTCCAGCCGATGTCGTCGCCGATCGCGGCGATGTAGCCGTCCAGGGTCACGTTCATGCCGAAGATCAGTTTCCGCATCGTGCCAGCCTTCCGTGAGTCGATCTCACATGTACTGACGGGCGCGGCGCGGAAACCTCATCGGTGCGCAAATGCCTGGTCACGTAGCTCACAGCGGCGGGCTCGCCCGCCGCGCTGCAGATCGCCAAGCAGTTCCCGACGCCGGGCAGTTCGCTCGGCCGCCGCGCAGGGCTGCGACCTTCGGCGCCGCGCGCGTGTCGGCCGCCGCGCGACACGCTGCTCGATGCACAGGAATCCGCAGTTCGGTAGCCAGGGTGATCGGCTGAATCGGGTTCTGATTGGCGCGCGACATCGCCAGGCCGACAGGGACCACGACCCCCGAGGTCACCAGCCCCGCCACGAACGCGACCGCGCCGACCACCACGGCCTTGGCCGCCGGCAGCCGCGCCGGATGCGGCTCGGCCGGCAGTCCGGTCCCGATCAGCCCGCGCCGGTGTTCCGCCGTGAAGAACGTGACCGCCACCACGAGCACCCGGATCATCCCCAGGGCCCCGCCGATCAGCATGAGGTCGGCGCGCACCCCGCCCTCCACCGTGGCGGGCCCGATGTCACCGACCCCGATCACGATGAGCTTGTCGCCGGACTCGACGACCCGCCCGGGTGATGCGGGGTCTTGCCGTCGGACTCCATGACGACGCCGACGTCGTCGCGGCGCCACGAACCGTTCGCGCCCCCGCAGCGTGATCTGGACGAAGGTGGCGGTGGCCTGGGCGAAGGCTTGCGCCATATCCCACAAGGCGCCTGGCGAGGTGGCGAACACCCCGATCTCGACCGTCTCCGGCAGCCCGGTCAACGCGACCGTGCCGACCTCTGTCCACGTCTTGCCGTCATCCGACTCGTAGCCGGTGATGATGTCGCCCGACCTGGTCAGCCGCAGCCACTGCGGGCCGTTGTGCGGACCGCCGGGCACGTCGTGGATGTAGTTGTGCTGCATCCGTACGCCGTGGGCTCCGGTGAGCATGACGGCGGCATACGGTGTGCCCTGTTCGAGGCTCTGCCTGACGAGGAGGCCGGCCTTCGCCCACGGCACCACGCCGCCGGGGTCTTCGTGCTCGTCCTCGTCGCAGTCCCGCTCGTCGGTATCGATGCGGCCATTCCCACGGGCCGGCCCTCAGCGAGCACGCTGACTGGAACCGGGCCCGGGATCAGCCTGCCCCAACTCCTCGTCGGTTCCGCTGTCGCCCTGGTCATTCTGATTCCCGTCGCCCTGGCTCTGGGCTGGTTCGTCGCCGGCCGGTTCCTGCGCCCGCTGCGCGCCATCGCAGGAGTATTCGATTCCCGCCGCGACCAGGCAACGGAAAGAGGCATTGACCTCGCCGAACGCCTGACGCCAGCAGTGACGGCGGGAGACCCGAGACTGATCGAAAGCCTCGTCGCCAACCTCATCGACAACGCCATTCGTCACAACCACCCAGACGGGCACATCAAGATCACCACTCAGACCTCCGGCCCGCAGGTGGCTTTCACGGTCACCAACAGCGGGCCGGTCATCCTCGACGACCAGATCCAGCGCCTCTTTCACCCCTTCCAGAAACTGGCGCCGGATCGTCACGGCAGCCGCGACGGCTACGGCCTCGGCCTCGCCATCGTCAATGCCGTCACGCAAGCTCACCGCGCCACCCTCATCACCAGGGCACGCCCCGAAGGCGGCTTGTCCATCACCGTGCGGTTCGCGCGGACATCTCAGCCGAACCATCCTTGACGTCGGTGATGCATGAGCGACCTGGGGGGCGTCAGCAGCAGCGTGCTCGCATCGCCGCCGCCGGAGGGCGCGGGTGCGTTCTGGCTGCGGCTTCGACGGCGGTCAGCATGGCCTCGCGTTCGGTATGGGAGATGAATCGGCCCTTGGTGACCACTGCGTGGATCTTCCTGGTGTTGCGGATGTCGCGCAGTGGATCGGCGTCCAGGACGACCAGGTCGGCGACCTTGCCCGCGGTGACAGTGCCCATGTCGTGCTCGCGTCCCAGGTAGCGGGCGGCCTCGACGGTCGCGCTGCGCAACGCCTGCATCGGAGTGAGCCCCGCCTCGACCAACAGGGCGAGCTCGTCGTGCAGGCCGAAACCGGGGAAGACGTATGCCTGGTTGCTGTCGGTGCCGGCCAGGACGCCGACCCCGGCGCGGCTCATCTCGCCGACGACGCGGAGCCTGGCCTGAAAGTACTCACGCTGCTGGGCGATCGCCTCGGGCGTGGCCGGGGCGCCGAGATCGCTCTGCCAGTATTCCTCCGTGCCGGGCGGAAGGTACTTCAGCCGCCAGTCCCCCCGGAAGGTGTCGGCGGGTGAGGAGCCCACGCGCAGGTTCGTCAGGGTAGGGCTCTGCCAGGTGCCGCGCCTGGCCATGCCGGCGAACAGCCGGTTCGCGCGGCGAGGGTCGTACCCGGCGACGGCCTGGCGTTCGAGCTCACGCACCCACAGGAACCACGGGTAGGCGCCGCCCTTGTCGGGGATCGCGGTGGTGTCGATCAGCCGGCGAATGGCCGCCTCGTGGCCGGACGTTGCGAAGAATGTGCCGAACAGGTGCTCCACACTGCGCTGGCCCAGTTCGGCGGCGTCCCAGAGCGACACGTGCTCGGGAAGGTGTCCGGCGAACGGCAGGCCCTGCCGCCGGGCCTCGGCGGCGATCGCACCGTACAGGGGCCGGGTCAGGAAGGAGTAGACCTTGACCAGGTCGGCACCCTCACGTCTGCTCTCGCGTACGGCTTCGCCCGCGTCGGCGGGTGAGGTGACGGTGCGGATGGGGAAGGCGCCGACGAACGACTCGGGTACGTCGATGATGTTGCCCGCCAGCACCATGCGCGGCCCCGCGACCTCGCCTGTCTCGAGTTTGCGCCGCAGTTCGAAGCGGTCCGGCGTGCCCCACATCTCGCGGATGCCGGTCACGCCGTTGGCCAGGAAGAGGGGCAGGTAAAGGTCGAGCTTGTCAAGCTCGGTATGGGCGTGCATGTCCCACAATCCCGCGATGACGTGCTTGCCCCGCAGGTCCACCGTCGTGGCATCGGCCGGGATCGGGACGCTGATCCTGTTTCCTACCCAGGCGATGCGGTCGCCCGCCAGCACGATCGTCATGTCCGGCCTGGGCGGGCCGCCCCGCCCGTCGATCACTGTCACGTTGCGCAACACGGTGATGGCAGGTCCCGGGTCGGTGGCGGCCAGGGCCGATGAGGCGGGCCAGCCTGTCGAGGCGGCGGCCGTCATTGCCAGCCATCCGATGAACCTGCGCCGCGACGTGTTCTCCCTCATATGGGCTCCTCAACTCGCAACCTGGCGAAATCGGCGAATTGCCCCACCAGTGGATGATCATTTTACGGGGCGAATCGCTTGAACTATTGCAAACCTAGACAAGGCGCCGACCTACGCATTCATGACGGCGGCACCCTGCCACCCGAGGATCTTGCCGAGGGCCCCGTTCCGCCCCACCGGAAAGGGGCCGCCTCGGTCAGTCCTGTACGGCGACCGCGTTGTACGGGGTCTCCGGCGTGGGCGGTGTGGTGAAGCGCGCGTTGGGCAGGTACAACCGGTCGCCGAACGCGGCCACGGTCGTCGGCACGTCGAACCGGGCGTCGGTCACCCGCCGCACCACCCGGCCCTCGGTGCCGTCCTCGTTCAGCCGCAGCACGGCCACGGTGTTGAGCCGGTTCTGCACCGCGAACAGCGTACGGCCGCGCAGCAGCAGGCCGTCACCGTTCGGCAGCGTCTCACCGTGCAGGTCCACGCGGCGGGTCACGCCGGACGGCTCGACCCGGAACAGCCCGCCGGTGTTCGACTGCACGACGAGCAGCCCCCGGCCGTCGGGTGCCGGGGCGATGCCGTTGGCGTTGAAGCCGGTGCCGTACACGAGGTCGCCGGTGAGCGGGACGCGCTCGGCCTCGGCGGGCAGCCGGGCGCCGCGCAGCGGCAGCTTGTACAGCACCGGGTTGGTGGAGTCGGTGAACCACGCGGCGTCCTTCGTGAGGACGACGTCGTTGACGAACGCCGGTCCCGCCGCGAGCTGGTAGGACTCCAGCACCCGGCCGGTGTGTACGTCCACGATGCGCGCGTCGCCGTTCGTGCCGCCCGCGACGAACAGCCGTCCGCGCTGGTCGCTCTTCAGCCCGACGGACGGTGTGCCGGGCCCCTTGCTGACGATCGAACCGCGTCCGGTGCGCAGGTCGGCGCGGTAGATGGAGCCGTCGGCGAGGGAGCCGAAGTAGGCGAACGGCCCGGGGCCGGTCGCGACGCCTTCGGGACGGAACCCGTTCGGTAACTGGATCGCGGTCGGGAGTTCCGGTTCGGCGGTGGCCTGAGCGGGCGCGCTCATCGCGGCGGCCAGCGCGAGCGCCAGCCCGACGGGCACTATCCGAAATTTCATGACGGGACTTTCTGGGCGATTGTCCATGAGTCAGAACCTAGTGTGCGACGGTGAACCTGGTCCGGTGATGCCGAGGATGCTCGGCCTCGTCCAGCAGGGCAACGGCGAAGTCCTCCATGGAGATGGCCGAGTGGCCCGCCGCGTCGAACAGCAACTCGTCGGCACCGACCTGATAGCGGCCGGTACGCTCACCGGGCATCAGCCGCGAGGGCGGGCTCAGGTAGGCCCAGTCCACCTCTTCCTCGCCTCGGACCACGTGGTGCTGGTCGGCGCAGGCCAGCGCGATATCGCGGATCTCAGTGGGAAAGTCCGGGTCCTCGACCACGGTACGGCCCCCCGTACCGGGCACGATCAAGGTGGCCGCCCCGCCGACCAGCAGCAGCCGCACACCGGTGCCGGACAGCCCGGCCAGCAGCGCCTTCGCGGTCGCGGCCAGTTCGCCCTCCTGCCCGGCGGGCGGCCGGGTCGCGCTGACCACCACGTCCTGGCCCGCGCCCAGCCTGGCCACGTCCTCGACGTTCCCCGCGTCGCCGACCTGCGCGTCGGCGTCGGCGGGCAGCAGGCCGAATCGCGCCCGGTCACGCACGACCGCGACCACCTCGTGGCCCCGCGACAGGGCCTCGGCCACCACGCGGCTCCCCACGTCTCCGGCCGCTCCGAACACCGTGATACGCATCGCCTGTTCTCCGTTCTCCCGAGTGAGACAAGCCTCGGGTATCGGGGATCGATGAGTCCAACACATGTTTGTCACTCCAGCGATCGTGATGCACGATAGATCGATGGAGTTGCAGCAGATGCGCTACGTGGTCGCGGTGGCGGAGACGGCGAACTTCACCCGCGCGGCCGAACGCTGCCGGGTCGTGCAGTCCGCGCTCAGCCACCAGATCGCCCGCCTGGAGCGCGAACTCGGCGCCCGGCTGTTCGAGCGCACCAGCCGCCGGGTCCGGCTGACCCCGGCCGGCGAGGCGTTCCTACCCGCTGCCAGGCAGGCCCTGGAGGCCGCCGACCGGGCACGCGCCGAGGTCGCGGCCGCCTCCGGGGAGATCCGGGGCCGGCTGGCCATCGGCACCATCCCCACCGTCACGGCGGTGGACCTGCCGGGCGCGCTGAAGGACTTCCACGTCCGCCACCCGCAGGTACGGATCACCCTGCGCGCCGGAGGCAGCGAGGACCTCGCCGAAGGCGTTCGCCAGGGCACCCTGGACATCGCCTTCCTCGGGTTGTCGCCCAGCGTGCGGCCGAAGGGCGTCAGAGGCCGGGTGCTCGCCGAGGGCGAACTGGTCGCCGTGGTCGCACCCGGCCACCCGCTGGCCGACGCCGCCGCCGTCGACCTGCGCCGGCTGGCGAACGAGGTCTTCGTCGACTTCTCGGCAGGCACGGCCGGGCGTATCCAGTCGGACGAGGCGTTCGCCGCCGCCGGGGTCGGCCGCGAGGTCGCCTTCGAGGTGACGACCCCCGACCTCATGGCCCGGCTGGTACGGCTCGGCCTGTGCGTCGGCATGCTGCCCGCCGCCTTCGTGCCCGGCCTGCCCGGCGTGCACGTCGTCGAATTCTCGGATCCCCCCACCCGGGTGGAGCACCTGGTCTGGAGCCTCCGCCCGTCACCGGCCGCCACCGCGTTCCTGGAGGCTCTGGAGATCGACGCTGTACGCTGATGACCCGATTACCGGTTCGGACACAGGTGGTTTCGTGGCTGTCGCTTTCACGGACGAGGATCGGGCGCGCATCACCGCCGACCTGCTCGACACGGCCGAGCGGCTCTACGCCTCCCAGGGGCTGAAGAAGACGTCACTTGAGGAGCTGACAACAGCGGCCGGGATCTCCAAGGCCAGCTTCTACGCCTTCTTCGACTCCAAGGAGAGCCTCTACAAGGAGGTCATGGTCCGCCGCGCCCCGCTCATCGCCCGGCGGCACGCCGAGGTGTTCAGCCTGCCGGCGAGCGCCGGATCGCTGGCGGAGGTGATGCGCACCGCGACGGAGATCCTCACCGCCGACCCCTTCTACCAGCGGCTGTTCACCCACCCCGACGAACTCCGGTCGGTGGCCAGGCGCATCGGCGCCGACGAGGTCGAACGGATCACCCCCTACGTGGTCACTCCCCTGCTGGAGTACATCGCCAGAGGTCAGGCCGAAGGCGTCATCGTCGGCGGCGTCCGGGCCGAGGTCGTGATGGGGGTGATCCGTACGGTGGGGCTGATCGTCATGAACCGCCACCTGTACGGCGACACCTACGACGACGTCCTGGAGACGACGATCAACGCGCTGGCCCGGGGCCTGACCGCCTGATCCTCACGGACTCGTGAGGATGACCAGCCGCTGGGTCGCCCGGGTCATCGCGACATAGCGGTCCACCGCCCCCTCGACGCCGTCGCCGAACCTGTCGGGGTCGATGAGCACGACCAGGTCGAACTCCAGGCCCTTCGCCAGTTCCGGGGTCAGCGACCGGACGCGGGCCGTCGCCTGGAACGCGGGGTCGCCGATGACGCAGGCGATCCCCTCGACGTGCTCGGCCTGCCAGGAGGCCAGGACCGCGTCGAGTTCCGCGACGGATCCACGGACGACGGGGACGCCGCCGGTGCGAACGGACGTCGGCACGTTGGCGTCCGGGAGCACGGCCCTGATGACCGGCTCGGCCGCCGCCATGATCTCCGCCGGCGTCCGGTAGTTGATCGTCAGGGCGGCGAGCTCGATCCGGTCGAACCCGGCCCGTTCCAGCCGTTCCCGCCACGACTCCGTGAACCCGTGCCTGGCCTGGGCGCGGTCGCCGACGATGGTGAAGCTCCTGGACGGGCAGCGCAGCAGCAGCATCTGCCACTCGGCGTCGGTCAGTTCCTGTGCCTCGTCCACGACGATGTGCGCGAACGGCCCGGCGAGCAGGTCGGGCACGGCACCGGGCAGCGCGCCGGTGTCGACCAGGCTCTCCCGCAGGTCCTCCCCGTGCAGCATGGTCACCGCGCCCTCGCCGTCGGGGTCGGCGGCGACCAGGTGGTCGACGACCTGCGACATGTACTCACGTTCTGCGGCGACGGCGGCCTCCTGTCTGCGTCTGTGGCGGGAGGCTTCCGGGTCGCCGAGCCGCTGCCGCGCGGCGTCCAGGAGCGGCAGGTCGGAGACCGTCCAGGCGTGGGGGTCGGCGCGCCGCAACCTGCGGACCTCCTCCTGGCTGAGCCAGGGGGCGCACATCCGCAGGTAGGCGGGGACCGTCCAGAGGTCTCCGACGAGGTCGGCCGCCTCGATCAGCGGCCACGCCCGGTTGAGCGCCGTGAGCAGTGCCCTGTCCTGCAGCAGTGACTTGCGGAGGAGGGCGGCGGGGACCTCGGCGTCGAGCTTGTCCTTGAGGATCGTGACCAGTTCCTCCCAGATCCGGTCGCGGGCCTCGTTGTGCGGGGTGCCGGGCTCCGGCGCGTCGAACGCCTCGGCCCAGTCCTCGGTGCTCAGCCAGAGGTCGCCCCAGTGGGTGCTGACCGACATCCCCTTGGCGGGCGGGTTCTCGTAGAACCTGACGGCGGGCTCGATCGCCCGCACCAGATCCGCCGACGACTTCAGCCGGGCGACTTCGGGGTCGGACTCCACGGCCGCGCCAGCGCCCTCGGCGACGAGGTCGCGCAGCGTGCAGGTCCGCACGCCGTCCTGCCCCAGACTCGGCAGTACGTCGGCGACGTACCCCAGGTAGGGCTGGTGCGGGCCCACGATCAGCACCCCGCCCCTGCGCCGGCCGAGCCGGGGGTCCGCGTAGAGCAGGTAGGCCGAGCGGTGCAGGGCGACGACGGTCTTGCCCGTGCCGGGGCCGCCGTCCACGACGAGGGCGCCGCCGGACCCGGCGCGGATGATGGCGTCCTGGTCGGCCTGGATGGTGCTGAGCACGTCCCGCATCCGGCCTGACCGGTGGCCGCCCAGGCTGGCGATGAACGCGGACTGGTCGTCGAGTGCGGCGTGCCCGTCGAGCCCGTCCGGTGTGAAGACCTCGTCCCAGTAGTCGCTGACGCGGCCGCGCGCCCAGCGGTACCTGCGGCGGCTGGCCAGGCCCATCGCGTTGGCGTGGGTGGCGCCGAAGAACGGCTCGGCCGCGGGCGAACGCCAGTCGAGCAGCAGGCGCCGCCCTGTGCTGTCGGCCAGGCCGAGGCGGCCGATGTACACGGGCGCACTGCCGTCGGCGCCGACGATGCGGCCGAGGCACAGGTCCAGGCCGAAGCGGCGCAGCGCGCGCAGGCGGGTGGTCAGCCGGTGGATCTCCAGGTCCCGGTCCATCGCCTTGCGGCCGAGGCCGCCCGGCGCCCTGCGTTCGGCGTCGAGGCGGTCGGTCAGCTCGGCGATCGACTGCTCCAGGCACCGCGCGATGGCCACGAAGTGCAGCTCGTCGTCGGCGATCAGTGCCGGGTCGGCTTTCGCCGCGAGGTGGACGGGCAGGTCGAACGCGCTGGCGGTCGCATGGGTCACGGCATCGGCTCCGCTCTGGGGTGGACGTCTGTGCAGGCAGTGGCCTCGGCCGACGATTGTGCAGCACGACGGGGGGCTTGCCGCAAGCCCCCCGGTGCGCTATAGCTTGAGAACGGTAGGGAGTGAACAGTCCTCCTTCCCCGGCGTCATGGAGACGCAGATCACATCCAGGCGTGTCAGATCTCGCCGCGCCACCTCGTCACAGAGGTCGAAACGGCGACTCAAGGAGCACGTATGGAAGCCCGGCTGAACTTCTACGGCAGCCGACTCGGTATCAAGATCATGAAGAACCTCGCCTCGGCGAGCCAGTCGATCAGGAACTCGGCTCTGCCGGGCTCGGTCCAGAACCTGGTGATGCTGCGCGCGAGCCAGATCAACGGTTGCGGATTCTGCACCGACATGCACAGCAAGGACGCCGCGGCGGAGGGCGAGTCCTCGGTACGGCTGAACCTGGTGGCGGCCTGGCGAGAGGCCACGGTGTTCACCGACGCCGAGCGGGCCGCGCTGGAAGTGACCGAGCAGGGCACCCGCATCGCCGATGCGGCGAGCGGCGTCACCGAGCAGGCGTGGGCCGCAGCGGCCGACCACTACGACGAGGAACAACTCGTCGCCCTGGTATCGCTCATCGCCTTCATCAACGCCGCCAACCGGCTCAACGTCGTCGTCAAGCAGCCTGCGGGCGGCTACCGGCCCGGCCAGTTCGGCTGACGCGGCGAAGGGAGCCAGATGTGACCCGGGCTGACGATTTCGAGCGGCTGAGGCCGCTGCTGTTCTCGATCGCCTACCGGATCCTGGGCAGCGTGAGCGAGGCCGAGGACGCCGTACAGGAGACATGGCTGCGCTACGAGGCGTCGCCGACCCTGCCCGAGTCGGTCAAGTCCTTCCTCTCGACGGTGGTGACCCGCGTCTCGATCGACGTGCTGCGCTCGGCCCGGGTACGCCGGGAGCAGTACGTCGGGCCGTGGTTCCCCGAGCCGCTGCTGAGCGACCCCTACCAGGATCCGGAGCGTTCGGCGGAACTGGCCGACTCGGTGTCGATGGCGGCGCTCCTGCTGCTGGAGCGGCTGAGCCCGCTGGAGCGGGCGGTCTTCGTGCTGCGGGAGGTGTTCGCCTTCAGCTTCGCCGAGATCTCCTCGGCGGTCGGCCGCTCCGAGGCCGCCTGCCATCAGCTCGCCGTACGGGCCCGCCGTCATATGAGTGCGGGCCGACCCCGGTTCGAGGCCGACCCCCGCGAGCGGGAGGAACTTGCCGGACGGTTCTTCGACGCCTTCAGGGACGGGGACATCGACGGGCTGCGCACGCTGCTGGCCGCCGACGTCGTCATAGTCGGCGACGGCGGAGGCAAGGCCCCGCAGGTGGCCATGCGATTCACCGGTGCCGACAATGTGGCCGGAGCGCTGTCCATGGTCATTCCGGCATTCCTCCGAGGCGGCGGTGTGGTGGAGCCGCACCAGGTGAACGGCGGGCCGGGGGCGGTCTTCCGCGACCGAGAGGGCAGGGTCGTCTACACCTGGGCGCTGGAGATCGTCGACGGACGGGTGCAGACGATCCGGGCGGTCCTCAACCCCGACAAGCTCCAGCATCTCGGGCCGGTAGCCGACATCTGGGCTGTTCTTCGCGAGTCTCGCCTCTGACCCCGCTACCGTTCGACCATGCGTGCGCGCCCTCGCCTCCTCGCCGTGCTCTGTGCCGTCCTCCTCCTGGGGAGGGGGTGGGGCGACCCGGCGCAGGAGGCCGCGTCAGGCGAGTTCGACGGGCCGTGGACGTTCGGCGTGCAGCCGGGAGAACTTCACCAGGCGTACGTGGCCGGTCCGGAGCCGAGCCCGGTCGCCTTGCCGAACTGCGCGGTCGACTCCGATCGGGAGTACCCGGTGCTGAGCCGGGACGGGCGCTCGATCGCCATGATCGGCTGCTGGAGTGTCGAAGACGGCGTGTACGAGACGGTCGTCATCCGGGATCGGGCCCTGGTGAAGATCCCCTCCATCACGGGCAACGCCGAATGGGTCGGCGCGACCGGCCACCTCGTGGGCGAGAGCGACGCCGGCGTGCTCCACCTGGTGGACACGGCCGAGCCCGCCGGACCCGGTCGGGTCGTGGCGAATCTCGGCGGGACGATCCACACCGTCGACGTGAACGCGGCGGGGACGACGGCCCTCGTCGCCCACGGCGGGCGCGTGGTCAACCGGGACAGCAAGGGCGTCCTGGTCGACACCCGGCTCACAGCCGTGTCGCTGTCCACCCGGGACCTGACTTCGATCGAGGCTCCCGCCGGGACGGTCAACGCCCGCTGGTCGCCGGACGGCACGCGGATCGTCGCCGAGACGGCCACCGAATGGGTCACGCTCTCCGGCCTGCCCATGGGGCCCACGAGCAGGAGACCTCGGCCGCACACCACCCTGACCTCGGCCGCGGAAGGCCGGAGCACGCTGCGGTGCCACCTCGTCGCGGTCACCGACCGCTCGTCGGTCGGCTGGTGCGCGGCGACCGGCGAGGTCATGCGGTACGAAGGGGATCGGGCGGGAGCCCGCGTGGCCCGCTTCGACCAGGAGTCCTCCCTGGGCGGCCACGTCGGCGTCGCGGCCGACCGGCTGTCCGGGACGGCCGCTGGCTAACATCGGGGCATGCCCTTGACCGCGCAGGACGTCGACCGGTTCGAAGTCTCCAGAGCGAGACTGGAGGCCATCGCCTACCGCCTTCTCGGCTCCGCCGCAGAGGCAGAGGACGTCGTGCAGGAGACGTTCCTGCGCTGGCAGGCCACCGGCACCGGCCGGATCGAGGTTCCGGAGGCATGGCTGACGAAGGTCCTCACCAATCTGTGCCGCAACCAGCTCGCCTCGGCCCGGGCCCGCCGCGAGACCTACGTGGGCCAGTGGCTGCCGGAGCCGCTGCTGGCAGGGGATCCGATGCTCGGCCCCGCCGAGACCGCCGAGCAGCGCGAATCGGTGTCGTACGCGGTCCTCGTCCTGATGGAGCGCCTGTCACCCAACGAGCGGGCGGTGTACGTGCTGCGAGAGGCGTTCGGCTACCAGCACCGGGAGATCGCCGAGATCCTCGACCTCACCGAGGCCGCCAGCCAGCAGATCCTCCACCGCGCCAAGAGGCACCTCGCGGCGGGCCGGGCCCGCGCCGAGATCGACGCGGCGGCCACGCGGCGGATCGTCGAGGAGTTCCTCGCCGCCGCGGCTGGCGGCGAGACCGAGCCCCTCGTCCGGCTGCTCACCGAGGACGCCTTCGCGATCGGCGACGGCGGCGGGATCGTCCCGGCGCGGGCGAAGCCGTTCGTCGGCGCCGTCGCTGTCGCGACGTTCGTGCGGGGGCTGTTCAAATCCGGTCCCGCCATCCGTGCCCTGATCGGCGGCCCGGTCGAGGTCCACATCTGGGACGCCAACGGCGGCCCCGCTGCCGTTGGCGTCGTCGGCGGGCGGGTCGTCGCCATCATGTGCCTGGAGATCACCGCCGACGGCGTCATCGCGGTCCGCAACCAGGTCAATCCCAACAAGCTCGAACGCGCGAGCGCGCAGTGGGCGGCCAACGACCACGGTGAGCCGCCGCTGGCCGTCCTCTGAATCCGGTGTGAGGTGCTTCACACCCGCTTTCTGTCAGGAAAACGCGGGCCGCCCGGTTCAAGGGGCGAACCCGCGCGAGACAGGAGCAACGCAATGCAGCACCGCATCATCGTCCTCGGAGCCGGATACGCCGGAGCCATGGCCGCCGGACGCCTCGCCAAGCGGCTCCACCAGGAGGACGTCGCCATCACCCTCGTCAACGCGGAGCCCGACTTCGTCGAACGCGTCCGCCTGCACCAACTGGCCACCGGCCAGGACCTGCGGCACCGGCCGTACCGGGAGATGTTCGCCGGCACCGGTGTCGAGCTGCGGATCTCGACCGTCACCGGCGTGGACGTCGATCGCAGGAGCGTCGCCGTCGTCGACGCGCAGGGCACGGAGGAACTGGCCTACGACACGCTCGTCTACGCGCTGGGCAGCGTCTGGAACACCCATGACGTCCCCGGGGTGGCCGAGCACGCGTACGAGATCGCGAGCCGTCCCGGCGCGCTGCGGCTGCGCGAGCGCCTGGCCCGGCTCGACGCGGGGCAGCGGGTGGTCGTCGTCGGGGGCGGGCTGACCGGCCTGGAGGCCGTGACCGAGATCGCCGAGAGCCGTCCCGACCTCGACGTCGCCCTCGCCGTCCGGGACGGCCTCGGTGACTGGCTCTCGGCCAGGGGCCGCGCGCACCTGCGGAAGGTCTTCGGCAGGCTCGGGATCACCGTGCACGAGCACGCGTCCGTCACCGCCGTCGGCGCCGACCACGTCGCCACCGCGAACGGCGACGTCATCCCGGCGGCGGTCAC
This sequence comes from Nonomuraea longicatena, assembly GCF_039525605.1. Taxonomy (NCBI): domain Bacteria; kingdom Bacillati; phylum Actinomycetota; class Actinomycetes; order Streptosporangiales; family Streptosporangiaceae; genus Nonomuraea; species Nonomuraea longicatena. The sequence goes on from NZ_BAAAHQ010000016.1 coordinate 91,801, forward strand.
CGTCTGGACCACCGGCTTCGCGGTCCACCCGATCGCGCGGGCGAGCGCCCTGGAGGTCACCGACTCCGGCCAGATCGTGGTCGAGGCGAATCTGCGCTCCGTCTCGCACCCGGACGTGTACGCCGTCGGCGACGCCGCGCTGATGATCGGCCCCGGCGGCAAGCCGCTGCGGATGTCCTGCGCCTCGGGCGGCCCGACCGCGTGGAAGGCCGCCGAGGCGATCACCGCGCGGCTGACCGGCGGAGCGCCGCCGAAGACGCCGGTCCGCTACTTCAACCAGTGCATCTCGCTGGGGCGCGAGGAGGGCCTGATCCAGTACGTCACCGCCGACGACCGCGCCGTCCCCGCGGTCCTGACCGGGCGGGTGGCCGCCGCCTACAAGGAGGCGATCTGCAAGTCCGCCGTCTGGGCCGTCGCCAACCCGTCGTTCAGGCTCCCGACCCGACGCCGCCGCGTCACCCGGGACCGGTCGGCCGTCAGCACGACCCTGTAGGCGACGCCCGTGAAAGGAGGGGCGGGCTTCGGGCAACTAGTGGTGTCCTGAATCGATTCGACCCCAGCGGAGTCGCCTGCATGGCCGGACCAGCCGACCTCACCCACCCTCCCGACGTACGGGCCGACTGGGAGGAGGTCTTCTCGACGCACTTCGCGGGAATCCACCGCTACATCGCCCGGCGCCTGTCGGAGGACGTCGCGGACGACCTGGCCGCCGAGGTCTTCCTGGCCGCCTACCGCAAGGGCCACGACCCTTCGCGCGGCGAGGTGAAACCGTGGTTGTACGGGATCGCCACGCATCTCATCTCCCGGCACCACCGCAGCGAGTCGCGCAAGTGGCGGGCGCTCAGCCGTACGGCTGAGCGCCCGGAGCACAGCCATGAGGACGCGACCCTGACACGGGTGGCGGCGAGCGCACTGACCGGCACGCTCGCGGGGGCGCTGGCCGGACTCAAGCGCAGAGACCGCGACGTCGTCCTGCTCCACGCGCTGGGCGGCCTCAGTCACGCCGAGGTCGCGACGGCTCTGGACATCCCGGCCGGGACGGTCGCCTCCCGTCTCAGCCGCGCCCGCAAGCAGCTGCGCTCGGCGCTCGGCGACGCCAACCCTCTGGAGGACCTTCGTGGATGAGTTCGACCTGCTGTCCGACTCCCTTCCCGACTCGCGACCGCCGTCGCCCGAGGTGACCGGGCGCGCCAGGGCCCGGCTGTCGGACGCCATGAGCGAACCCGTCCGGCCCGTCGGGAGCCGCCGCAGCCTCTGGGGATGGACGGCGGCGGCGACCGTGAGCGTCGTCGCCGCCGTCATCGCCCTGGTGACGACCTTGGCGCCGGCCACCGCACCGGTGATCGCGCCGCCCGCACATCCGAACGCCGCACTCCTGCGGCTGGCCGACCAGGTCGCCCGGCTGCCGGAGGAGAGAGGTGCGTACTGGCGCAGACCGCTGCTCCACACCTCGCTGATCCGGGTGGAGGCCGCAGGCCGGGCGTTCAACGTCCTGTCCGCGTCGAGTGCCGACCTCTGGCAGCCGCGCGATACCGGAGATCCGGTCCAGGTGCGGTTGCGTGAGGAGTACGTGCGTCCGGCGACCGCCGAGGACGATCGCGCCTGGAAGGCGGCGGGCTCGCCCCTGACGGTCCAGCCGCTCTGCTCATCGGGCACGATGACCGAGAACTGCAAACCGATGCGGATCACCAGCAGGCCCTCCGCCTGCCAGTACACGCGCGCGGCCGAGCCACGTAGCCCGTTCAGCGACCGGCGGATCGGCGAGATCACGCTCGCCGAGCTGGCGGCCCTGCCCGCCGACGCCGACAAGCTGCGGGCGAAGCTGCACGACCGATGGCGGGCGACTCGGGACGGCAGGCCCTTCGCGGAGTTCCTGTCCTCGTCGTGGACGTTGCTGGAGATGCCGGTCAGCCCCGGCGTACGGGCGGCCACCCTGCGGCTGCTGGCGGAGTCGCCGACGACCAGGACGCACGGGATGACCACGGACCCGTTCGGTCGGCCGGGTCTCGCGGTCACCTTCACCAAGAGCGAAGGTTTCACCGGGCAGTTCGGCTCCGACGACGAGGTGGCCGAGCGTTACACGAACATCCTCGACCCCGGGAACGGCACCTTCCTGCTGCTGCATGCGGCCATCGCGGCCGAGAGCGCCGAAGGACTCACCAAGGGCACGTTTCTGCAGCACACGGCGTGGCTGCCCGAGAAGGGCTGGACCGACGACCGGCCCGATCGCCCGCGCGCCTGCAAGCTCAGCCGCACCACCCTTCCCTGACCCGAATTCTTTGTCCCGAGGCCCACCTGGAGCGGTTTCGCTCCAGGTGGGCCTGGTGTCAGTTCCGCCCCTCGGCCGCGCCGGCGGCCGGGCTCCCGGAGGTCAGCTTCCGTACGGTGTCCTGCGCGAGCCGCCGGTAGGTGGGGCACTGCGCGAAGTCGTCGGCCGTGCACCGCATCAGGTGCTCGATCAGCTCCTTCGACGCCGAGATCTCCTGTAGCCGCCGCTCCAGGTCCGCGTGGTGCCGCTGGAGCAGCGTCCGGCGCTCGGCCAGGTTCGCGGCGGCGAGCATCTCCCGGATCTGCTCCAGGCTCATGCCCGCCGACTTGGCGCGGACGATCGTCATCACCCGGATGAGGTGGTCGTCGGTGTAGCGACGGCGGCCGTTGACCCGGGCGGCGGGCGTCAGCACGCCCATGGCCTCCCAGTGGCGCAGGACGTGGGCGGCGAGGCCGAACCGCTCGGCCAGTTCCCCGATGCTCATGGAAGCACTTGACTTCATGTTGACATTAACTTTCAGACTTGCCTCCACGTCAAGCTCATGGAGGCACGACATGTTCGACGCCGTCATCGTCGGCGGAGGTCCCGCCGGAATGGCCGCAGCGCTCACCCTCGGCCGGGTCCACCGGCCGGTGCTGCTGATCGACGCCGGAGAGGGCCGCAACGCCACCGCCGAGAGCGTCCACAACTTCCTGACCAGGGATGGCACCCCGCCCGCCGACCTGCGTGAATTCGGCCGCGCGGAGCTGGCCGCCTATCCGAGGGTCCGGACGGCGACCGGATCGGCCACCGACGCCCGCGAACTGGCGGACGGCGGCTTCCAGGTGGTCCTGGCCGACGGCGAGAGGGTGACCGCGCGACGGCTCCTGCTCGCCACCGGTCTGGCCGACGATCTTCCCGGCCCACCGGGCGTGGAGTCGCTGTGGGGCCGTTCCGCCTTCCACTGCCCCTACTGCCACGGCCACGAATGCGCGGGCAGGCGGGTCGCGGTGCTCGGCGCCGACCCCGCCAGGGTCCGGCTGGCCCTGCACCTGGGCCGCTTCGCCGCCGACGTCGTTCTCTGCGCCGACGGCCACCCGCTCGACCCGCAGGCGCGGGCCGTCCTCGGGGCGAACGGCATCGGCGTCCGCGACGAGCCGCTCGCCCGCCTGGAAGGCGCGGACGGTCACCTGCGGCGGCTGGTGTTCGCCGACGGCCCGCCACTGGCCATGGACGCGGTGTTCGTGCTCAACGTGCCGCGCCAGCGCTCCGACCTGCCCGCCCGCCTCGGCTGCGCGAGCTTCGCCGACGGCTGCGTCGAGGTGGACGACTTCGGCAGGACCAGCGTCCCCGGCCTGTACGCCGCAGGCGACATGGCCCGTCGGGCCACCGTTCCGGTGTCCATGGCGGCCGTGGTCGTCGCGGCGGCCAGCGGGACCATCGCGGCGACCGTCATCGACCAGGACCTGCTGAGCGCCGACTTCCCATGGGGCTGACCATGCCGAAAACGGCCCGGGTACCGCTTGCCACGGCCGGGCTCCTGCTCGGCATGCTGCTGTCCGTCCTGGATCAGACGGTGGTCGCCATCGCCCTGCCCGACATCGCCGCCGATCTGGGCGGGCTGGAGGCGATCGGGTGGATCGTCACCTCCTACGTACTCGCCTCGACCGCGACCGGCGCCCTCTACGGCCGCCTCAGCGACCGGTACGGCAGGCGCGCGGTCTTCGTCACCTCGGCCGCCGTCTTCGTCGCGGGCTCGGCGCTGTCCGGGCTCGCCCAGACGCTGCCCCAGCTCATCGTCGCCAGGACCGTGCAGGGCATCGGCGCGGGCGCGCTGTTCGTCCTGCCCGCGATCGCGCTCTCGGAGTTGTACCCGGCGCGGCTGCGCAGCCGGGTCCAGGGCTTCACCGGCGGGGTCTTCGCGCTGGCCGGCGTGGGCGGCCCGCTCGCCGGTGGCGCGATCACCGACGTCTGGGGCTGGCGCTGGATCTTCTACGTCAACCTCCCGCTCGGCCTGCTCAGCATGGCGCTCACCGCGTTCGCGCTGCGGCTGCCCAGGAATGGCGAGAGCGGTCGGGTCGATCTGGCCGGGGCCGCGCTGATCGCCGGTGCGCTGGTGAGCCTGCTGCTGGTGACCGAAGGGCACGCGTTGAGCGCAGGGGTGAGCGCGGCCGTCCTCGGGGCGCTGTTCGTGTGGTGGGAACGGCGGGCGGCCGACCCGCTGCTGCCGCCTCGGCTGTTCACTCATCGCGCGCTTCGCGTCGCGCTGCCCGCCACGGCGTTGCTCGGCGCGCTGCTCGGCGGCTCGGTCGTCTACCTGCCCACGTTCCTGCAGGCCGCCTACGGCATGGGGGCGACGCAGGCGGGCCTGGGTCTCATTCCGTACGTCCTTGCGCTGATGGCGGCCTCCTCACTGGCGGGCGCCCGTATCGGGGCGAGCGGCCGGTTCAAGCCGTACCTGCTCGCCGGGTCGATCCTCGCCGTCACGGCCTTCCTGCTGCTGGGACGGATCACTCCCGGCACCCCGTACCCCCTGGTCGCGGTGGTGATCGGAGTGCTGGGGGCGGGGTTCGGGCTGCTGATGCAGAATCTCGTGGTCGTCGCGCAGAACGCCGTGCCGCCGACGGACCTGGCCGCTGCCACCTCCGCCGTGATGACCGTGCGCGGGCTCGGCCTCTCACTCGGCGTGGCCGTGTTCGGCGCGCTTCTCGCGCGCAGGCTCCAGGACGGCGTGCCGATCGCCGAGGCCGTCCCGGACGTGCTGGTCTGGGGTGCGCCGGCGGCGGCCGTACTGGCGGTGCTGCTCGCCCTGCTGCCCGGCTAAGCCGGCTCCCGCACCGGGACGAGGATCCGGCGGGTCAGGACGACGAGGGCCGGGATCGGGAACAGCAGCAGGAACAGGTTGGGCAGCCACCAGGCGAGGGTGAAGTCGCCGCGCAGCGCCCAGAAGGCGATCGCCTGGAGCCCCGCGGTGCTGGTCAGGGCGAGTGAGACCGTCATCAGGCGCCGCCACGCCGACCCGGCGCACAGGGTCGCCAGCCCGGTCAGGCTCGCGGCCAGGTCGAGCGGGACGAACGACAGGTTCCAGTCCTTCAGGATCGGGTTGGCGTAGTCCTTGTAGGCCAGTTCGGGCGGGATCAACCCGCTGAACACCACCGCCCAGTACACCAGCAGCCCGACGTCGGTGATCAGCATGGCGACCTTCGTCACGCTCAGGACGCGGCTGCCCGGCGCGGTCATCGGCCGCCGTCCTCGATCATCGCGCCGAGCCGCTCGCGTATCTCGCGGTGCAGGTCGTCGCGGGGTGGCGCCAGGTCCAGCAACCGCGCCATCCACCAGCCGTCGACGGCCAGCCGGACGAGGTAGGCCGTGCTCGCGTCGAGGCCGTCGTCGGCGAGCCGCTCCTGCCAGTCCTCGTAGCGGCGCCGGAACACGGCGAGCACCTCGGGCCCGCCGGACAACGCGGCGAGCATGGCCACCGCCACCTGGTCGGCGTGCGCCCGCGCGGGGACGTCGGTGTCGGGGATGGTGGCCTCCAGCCAGGCCCGCGTGAACGCGCCGGGCGGCGACCCCGGTGGCGGCAGTTCGGCCTGGAAGCGTCCCACCTGCCGGGCGAGCACCCCCTCCAGCAGCGCCTGCTTGGACCTGAAGTGGTGCAGCAGTCCGCCCTTGCTGACTCCGGCCTGCGCCGCGACCGCGTCCAGCCGGATCGCGTCGGCGCCTCTGGAGACCAGCATCTCCTCGACGGCGTCCAGGATTCGTTCCCTCATCGTCCTCCCCTCGTCGCTACCGACCGTCCAGACGGTCGGTAGCGTATCGCAGAGGGGGCTACGGGGCGAGGCCGCCGTGGGCCTCGCGGGCGAGGCCCCGCCAGTCGGACCACGTCTTGAGCCGATCGGCGTACACCTGCTGGAGCATCTCGTAGAAGCCCTCGCCGAACAGCACCCGCAGGGGCGGAGCCTCGGAATCCACGATCTTGAGCAGCGCCTGGGCCGCCGCGGCCGGGTCACCGGCGGGCTGCTTGCCCATCATCGCGGCGATCCGCTGCCGGAGCCCGTCGTAGGCCGGGTCGGGCAGGGCCATATGGCCGTTGGCGAGCGGATCGGGGTTCTTGCCCGACCTGGTGGCGAAGCCACCGGGCTCGATCACCGTCACCTTGACGCCGAAGCCGGAGACCTCCTGGGCGAGGGACTCGTTCAACGCCTCCAACGCCCACTTGGAGGCGTGGTACGCGGCGCCGAGCGGGAACGCCATGAGCCCGGCCGCCGACGAGAGCTGGACGATATGCCCCGACGCCTGCTCTCGCAGGTACGGCAGCGCGGCCTGGATCACCCACACCGCGCCGAACAGGTTGGTCTCGAACTGGTCGCGCAGTTCCTGCTCGGTCAGTTCCTCGACCGCGCCGATCTGGGCGTGACCGGCGTTGTTGACGACGACGTCGAGGCCGCCGAAGTGCTCATGGGCGCGCTTCACAGCGGCGAGCACGGCGGGTCTGTCGGTGACGTCCAGGGCGAGCGGGAGCACCGCGTCGCCGTACGCGGAGACGAGTTCGTCGAGGGTCGCCGCGTTCCTGGCGGTCGCCGCCACCTTGTCGCCACGGGACAGGGCCGCTTCGACGAAGCAGCGGCCCAGACCGCGTGAGGAACCGGTGACGAACCAGATCTTGCTCATGATGGCTCTCCGTTTCTCTGTCTTCTCCCCCCAAGACGCACGATTCTGTGCGGATGTGACACCTGACTCCGTGAAAGACTGCGGGTGTGACGGAGATCGTGCGAACCGCCAGGTTCGTCCTGACCATTGAGGTGGCCTTCAGCCTCGTGGGCGTGGCCATCCTGACCAGCGCCGCGTTCGCCACCTTCAACGGCTCGCTGTTCCTGCTGCTGCTGCTTTACACCGCCTCGATCACCGCCGTCATGGGCTGGCTGGTGTCCCGGTGGGCGTCGCGCAAGGCGTGGGTGCGCTGGGGCGCGATCGCCGCCGCGGTGGCCTCGGCCGGTGGTTCCCTCGTCATGGTGGAACCCGGTCTGGTCCTCGCGCCGCGTTTGCTCCTGCCGCTGGTGGCCGTGATCGCGCTGCTCACTCCCCCTGCGGGCCGCTGGTTCGACCGCTGACCTCAGGCACCGCGGATCGGCAGGCGGTGGCGAAAGACGTCCATCGGATCGTAGGCGGCCTTCACCCGCTGCAGACGCGGATAGTTGTCCGTGTATCCGGGTCGTCGAGATCGACGTCCGGCATGTTGATGTACGATCCGCCGCTCGCCCCGCCCGTGTCGGCGTGGACGTCCCTGAAGAACTCGCGGACCCACGGGCCTCGTCGTCGGCGTCCTCCCAAGCGACCACGGTGGCGTCCGGGGCGACGGTGTTGACCTGCCGCCGTAGGAGTGCAGCACCACCACTCCGGGGGTGGGGGTAGTCGTCGCGGTGAGGTGGCGGTACACGACCTCGACCTGCCTGTCGGACAGCCGCCGCCTGGCGTCGGGGCCCGCAGGCAGCAGGCCGTCCAGGGTGAGGGTCCCCGTGGGTTTGCGCCACAGGTAGAACTCGCTGTACATGCCCGCGTACGGCGAATCCGCGTGGGCGTCGGACTCGAACCACGCGCCGTGGTTGCGCACCAGGGTCGTGAACGCGTGCCGGTCGAGCGCCGCCCAGTCCTGTTCGAAGGAGAAGCCGAGCACCCGCTCGGGCGGGTGCGGCAGCAGGTCGGACGGCGTGCGCCCGGTGCGCGGAACCGAAGTTGCCGCCTCCGCGGCCGGTGTGCGCCCACCACAGGTCGAGATGCGGGTCGCCGGTGGCGACGACGGCCCGCGCCCGCCCGTCGCGGTCCACGACCACGACCTCCACCGCATGCAGGTGGTCGACCGTTAGGCCGTGCCGACGGCACAGGTACCCGTTCCGCGCCGCCGAGCAGGTGGCCGCCCGCCCCGACGCCCGGGAACTGCCCTGCCGGGACGGTCGCGCGCCACCCCAGTCAGAGCTTGCGACAGACCTCGCCGAGCGTCGCCCCGGCCTCGGCCATGAAGGCGTCCCGTTACGGGTCGTACTCGACGCGATCCATGAGCACCATGTCGATCAGCGGCCGGGTCGTCGACGAACTCTTCGAAGCAGTGCCCCCGCTGCGCACCGCGATCCGCCTCCTGGCGGCCATGGCGCCGCCGACCGCGCGCACCACGTGGGCGGTCGAGGTCGCCACGATCACCTTCTCGGGTGTGCCGGTTGCCGCGTCCGACCAGGTCGGCGTCTCGCGGATCGCCATGGCCGAGCTGCCCTCGTCATCTCCTGATCCGGTGCGGGCCGGGCGGGCTGATCGATAACCACTACCTCGTAGCTACGAGGGTGTGCGGAAACCGTCCAGGCCGAAGGCCAACAGCCGTTCCCCCTGAGGCGCCGAGCCCTGCTCGCCCGCCCACGCCGCCGCGTTGATCAGCGCGTACAGGTCGGGCGCGGTGACGTCCTGGCGGACGGCACCGGCCGCCCGCCCCCGTGCCACCAGGTCCTCGGCGACCGAGAGCACCGCTTGGCAGGCCGTGTGCAACTCCGCGGTCTCGTCCTGGACCGCCTGCATGAACGCGGTCCCCAGCCCTCGGTACGTCGCGGCGTGGCTCATCGCCGTCCGCGCCCAGACGGCCAGGCCGTCGAAGGGCGACGGGTGGTCGAGCAGGTCGGCGCCGTTCGCGGCAAGGGCGCGCATCCGGTCGCCCAGCAGGGCCTCCAGGAGGGCGCGGCGAGTGGGGAAATGTCCGTAGAGCGTGCCGTTGGCCACTCCGGCGCGGCGCGCGATCTCCTCCAGGGAGAAGTCGGCACCGTGCTCGGCGAAGGCGGTCGCCGCCTCGGCCAGGAGTCGTTCGTAGTTGCGGCGCGCGTCCGCGCGCATGCGCCGCCGAGGGGCCGGTGTGTCCATGGAACCTTCGCATTGAAAAGTCGAGACTGTCTCGATATGTTTTCTCGGGACAGTCTCATCTTAGTGTCTTCCGCTCGTCTCTGGAGGTCGACGTATGAAGCGCCAGCCCATCCTCGTCACCGGCGCCACCGGCAAGCAGGGCGGCGCCACCGCCAGGCGCCTGCTCGCCGCCGGCTGGCCGGTCCGTGTCCTGGTCAGGGATCCCGCTGCCGAGGCCGTCCGCTCTCTCGTGTCGGCGGGCGCCGAGCCCCTGCCCGGGGACCTGGACGACCCCGGCAGCCTCAAAAAGGCCATGGCCGGAGCCCACGGCGTCTTCGCCGTCACGCCCGACGACCTGGACGCCGAACGCGAGATCAGGCGCGGGCGCCACCTGGCGGACGCCGCGGCGGCAGCCGACGTCGCCCACCTGGTCTTCGCCTCCGTCGGGGCCGCCGAGAGGGGCACCGGTATCCCCTTCTGGGAGAGCAAATGGGCGATCGAGCAGTACATCGCCGGCCTCGGGCTGCCGGTCACCGTACTGCGGCCGGTGCGGTTCATGGAGAACCACGCCGTCCCCATGCTGGGCGGCATCACCGCCGACGGGGTCCTGCGCCACCTGTTCGACCCCGAGGTCCCTGTGCAACTGATCGCCGTGACCGACATCGGGGCGTTCGCCGCCCTGGCCTTCGGCGACCCCGAGGCGTACGTGGGGCAGGCTCTGGAACTGGCGGGCGACGAGCTGACGTCGGCGGCCGCCGTCCGCCTGATCAGCCGGTACGTCGGCAGAGAGATCACCTACCAGCAGGTGACGGGAGAGGAGATGAGCCTGAACACGGAGGTCTTCACCGGCCAGCACGGACTGTGGCGCGCAGACATCCCGGACCTGCGCCACCGCCACCCCGACCTGCTGGACTTCCCCACCTGGCTCGACCGAGGCGGCGCCGACGCCATCGCCGCGACCCTCCTCAGGGCCGACGCCGTTCGGCAGTGACCGCCTACTCCAGCTCGGCCCGCAGGGTCGCCTGCTCAGGCATGACGCAGTTCGGCGGTCACCGCCCGCTCCAGCAGCCGCCCCGTCTCCAGCTCGGCCCGCAGGTCCGCCTGTTCAGGTACGACGCAGTTCGGCGGTGACCGCCCGCTCCAGCAGCCGGGCCGCCTCGACCCGGACCGTCTCCAGCTCGGCCCGCAGGTCCGCCAGCCGGACGCGGTCCACCTGCAGCTCTCCTCGCAACAGATCCCGCTCCCCCACGACCTCCGCCAACCGCTCCCGCACCCGTGCCACCTCCCGCGACGCCTGCTGTTCCGCTGCGATCAGCCGCGCCCCGAACTCCTGTTCCACCTGCGCAACCCGACCCGCCAGCTCTTGCTCCGCCCGCTCGGCCTGAGCCATCAGCTCTTGTTCCGCCCGTTCGACCCGGCCCACAAGCTCCTCTTGTGCCTGCTCGGCCCGGCCCGTCAACTCCGCCAGCGCCTCCTCCGCACCCACCCGGCCGGCAACCGCCTGCGCAAGCTCCCCCTGGGCGAGCCCGCGCTCCCGCTCGGCCCGCGCCTGCGCCTTCTCCGCCTCCTGAGCGCGCCGAACGGCCCGATCCCGTTCCTGCGCCACCGCCTCCGCGCGCGCACCGGCTGCGGCCTCGGCCCGTTCCGCCTGCTCACGGGCGCGTGTCTCGGTCTCGGCGCGCGTCCGCGCCCGCTGCGCCTCGTCCTCCGCCCGTACGGCCCGCGTCCCGGCCTCCCGCTCCCGCGCCACGGCCGTGTCCCGCTCCCGCTCCGCGCTCTCACGGGCGGCCTCGACCTCCTCGACCCGCGCGCCGAGCTCTCGGATCGCCTCGTCCCGCTCCTGCTCCGCCTCCTCGACCTGCCGGATCGCCTCCCGCGCCACCTGCTCGGCCCTTCGGGTGGCCGCCTCCACCTGCTGCTTGGCGCGCCGCTCCGTCGAGGACGCCTCCCGCAGCGCCGCCAGCGCCTGTTCCCTGGCCTGCTCGGCGTCTCCCAGCGCGGTCTCCCGCTCGGTCTGGGCCTCGGTCACGCGTTCCCGCATGCGCTCGACTTCGGACTTCGCCTCTTCGGTGGCTTCGCGGGCCAGCCGTACCTGCTCAAGGGCCTGCTCGCGCTCCGTTCGCGCGATCGCCACCCGCGTGTGGGCCTCGGCCTGCACGGCGCTCAGCTTGGCCTCCACCCCGGCGGGGCTCAGCTCGTCGGCCAGGGCCCTGGCCAGCGGCTCCATCGCCGCCGCCAGACCGGTTTCCATGCGCTCGTACAACTGCTCGGCCCGGGCGAGCGCACCCTCCAGTCCGGGCGTGGCCCGCCGCAACTCCCGTTCCCGCTTGGCGGCGGCCTGACAGTCCCCTTCGGGACAGTACGCTCTCGGCCTCCCTCGCCCCGGCCGCTGCTCGATCGCAGCCCCACAGTGCTTACACGGCGTCACAACCCCGGATTCCACACTCACACTGACACTCTAACATTATTTATTTTCCAGAAAATTAAAATCAGAAAATCAGATCTGTTGCGTCACGATCCAGCCGAACTACTTGCGAGAATGCAGAATTCCCGCAAGTAACCGACCGTGGCGAGGGTGTGTGACTCTGCAGATGTCCCGTTGAGACTGGTGTCGTGTCCCGCTTGATCTGAGGCAGTCCCACCCAACGCGAGGCATCCAGGTGGAAGTCCCGCCGTACCTGAGGCATCCGGTCTGGAGTCCCATTTAAGTTGAGGTGTTCGGGGCTTTATCCCACCTATCTGAGGCACGCGGTCTATGGTCGGGGTGTCCCCCTGTACCCCAGGCTGCGGATGGTGCCGGATGAGCGCATCGTCAAGTACGGCTTCTGCCGTACATCCGGCGGTGACGCGTGACGCTGTTGAGCTGATCTACCGCGCGATCGACGGTGAGGTGGTACGCGTTCCGCTCCTTGTCGGGTGGCGGGAGCGGTTTGAAGCTGTTGCTCCGGTACGGGGATTTCCCTCTTGGCGCGGCCAGCGCAACTTCCCTGGCCTGTGGTGGTCGGCGACCAGCGGCGAGCACGTGGGGTTCGAATCCTGGCTGGAACGTGATCACGCGATGATGCTCGATTTCGATCCTCACGTGATCGGGTTCTCATCCCAGCCGTTCTGGTTGTGCTGGTCTACTGATCAGGGGCCTAGACGGCACGCACCGGACTTCTTCGCGCGTTTGCATGACGACTCGGCCTGTGTTGTGGACGTTCGCCCGGACCAGCGGATCAGACCCTCTGACGCCGAGGCCTTCGCGATGACGGCACAGGCGTGCGCGAGCGTGGGGTGGGATTACAGGCGTGTCGGTGAGAGGGACCCGATCCTGGTCGCGAACATTCGCTGGCTGTCCGGCTACCGGCACAGCCGTTGCGAGCCGGGATCCGCGCTCGTTCGCGCGCTCCGAGAGGTTTTCGCCGAGCCCGCAGGCTTGTTGCGCGGCGCGCGGCAGCTCGGAGATCCGCTGGCGATTCTGCCGGCGCTGTTTCATCTGCTTTGGATGGGTGACCTGGTGACAGACCTGACGACGACACCGCTGAGTCTGGCTTCCACGGTGTGGTCTCGACGGGACGGTGGTCGCGGATGAGCGTGTCACGACCGTCGGCGGTGCAGGTCGGGAACCAGATTCGATGGCGCGACGGCCTGCACATCATCGTCGGGATCTTTGGTGGGCTGGTCCGGCTACGCGACGTTGTCGGCCAGGATGTTGAGGTTCTGGTGGGGACGCTGCTGTCCGACCCCACCTTCCAGGTCGTGACGGGCGGCGATCCCCGAATTCCGCTGGCACCGGCGGGCCTGATCGATGACCTGCCGGAGGAGGCTGTCACGCGGGCCCGCTGGTGGGAGGAACACATCGTCGAGGTGTTGCGAGGCTATGGCATCGACGCCGAACCCGAGCAGGAACCACGCCCCGAGTACGACCCGCACACCACCTCGCTTCGTCAGCGGGAATTGGCCAAGGTCGCCGAACTGGCGGAACTGGGGCAGCCGGTGGCGCTGAGTACCTTCCAGCGGCTTCGGCATAAATACGCCGCTCGTGGGCTCTGAGGCCTGGTCGATGGCCGCTACACCCGGTCCAACATGCCGACGGGCCGTGTCGATCCCCGAGTCGTGGTTGCCGTTCACCAGGCAGTGCGCGAGCAGACCGGGCAATCCAGCGGCACCCGCAGCCGGATGCGTCGCCGGGTGCAGCAGCTGCTGGTGGCCGAGCACGGCGTCGAGGCACCGGCGTTGCCGGCGAGGTCGACCTTCTATCGGCTGGTGGATCGCGTCGCCCGCGGACGGCACACCTTCGGGTCAGCCCGCACCCGGCGTTCGCTGGCCAAACAGCCTGATCGCATGCACGGCACGGTCATTGCCCTTCGGCCGGGTGAACTGGTGGAGATCGACTCCACCCCGCTGGACGTCCGGGTGGTGCTGGACAACGGCACGGTCGACCGGGTCGAGCTGACCGGCATGGTGGACATCGCCACCCGGACGCTCGCCGCGGCGGTGTTGCGGCCGACGACCAAGGCGGTCGACGCGGCGCTTCTGCTGGCCCGTGCGCTCACCCCTGAACCAATGCGGCCTGGCTGGAGCGACGCGCTGCGCATGGCCCGCTCGGTGCTGCCGCACCATCGTCTGGTCCCCCTCGATCAACGACTGGAGCAGGCCGCTGCCCGTCCGGTGATCGTTCCCGAGACGATCGTGTGTGACCACGGCAAGGCCTTCATGTCCAGGACCTTCCGCTCTGCCTGCCGCGCACTGGGGACCAACGTCCAGCCCACGCATCCGGGAACCCCCACCGACAACGCCGTGGCGGAGCGGACGCTGCAGTCGGTGGGCACCCTGTTCGCCCAGCATGTCGCGGGCTACGTCGGCTCCAGCGTCGAACGCCGCGGTGAGAAGGCCGAACGAGCCGCCGTCTGGTCGATGGCCGAGCTGCAGGATCTGCTGGACGAGTGGGTGGTGGGCTGCTGGCAGAACCGTCCTCACGACGGTCTTCGGCATCCGCTCACTCCCGGCCAGAGGCTGACGCCGAATGAGCAGTACGCGGCGCTCGTCGAGATCGCCGGATATGTCCCGGTGGCACTGGCCAGCGACGATTACATCGAACTGCTACCCGTGGAGTGGCGGGCGATCACCCCCGCCGGGATCAAGATCAACCACCGCGTCTATGACTGCCCCGAACTGGTGCCCTACCGACGGCAGCACTCCGGCGTCGACCGGCACAAGGGCTTATGGGAAGTGCACCACGACCCCTACGACGTCACCCGCATCTGGGTGCGCAACCATCACGACAGCGGCTGGATCACCGTTCCCTGGAAACATCTCCGCACTGCACCGGCCCCGTTCGGCGAGGCGGCCTGGTCGCACGGGCGCCGGCTCGCCGCGCGCCGCGGCACCGATCCCGTCACCGAGCGGCAGATCGCGGAGGCCGTCGACACTCTGCTCGACACTGCCGGGCGCGGCCCGGACAACAGGCAGCCCAGGGCCCGGCGCGATGCGCGGATCGCCGGGCGCACCCGTGCGAGCGCCCCGATCTGGCCCGCACCCGCCCCAACCGGCAGCTCCCCGACCGAGACTCCGGCTAATGCCGAAGGCGACGTCGAGCGGCAGGGGAACGACTCGGAGCGGGTGGCCAAGGTCGTTCCGCTGGGCATCTATGACGCACGTGAGGAGGCCAAGAAGTGGTGGTGACCAGCTTCGCCGACGGCCAGGACGACGATCGGCGTGAGCCCACGATGTCCCTCACCGGCTGGCGCCGTTTCGTCGACTCCCCGCCGGCCACCTTCGACCTGCTGTCCGACGAGGCCTGGCAGCAGCTGTCGGGGGCCGATCGCGAGTCCTACGATGAGGCCCGGATCAACCACCATTCGGAGCTGGTGGTGGTGCGCACCTCGACGGTCTTGGAGGTCGCCAAGCAGGGACGCCTGTTGACCTTGCTGAATCGGCGAGAGATCAGTGCCCGCCGCGGGCTGATCGTGTCTGGGGCGTGGACAACGGGCAAGAGCACGGCACTCAAACAGCTCGGCCGCACCCACGAACTTCTGGTCCGCCAGCGCTTCCCCGGCCAGGACCGTATCCCGGTCGTTTATGTCACCACCCCGCCCAAGGGCTCGCCACGCAAGCTCGCCCTGGAGTTCGCCCGGTTTCTCGGGCTGCCGACGGTCAAACGCGGATACAACACCACTGATATCGCCGACGCTGTCTGCCAGATCCTCATCGACGCGCGCTGCGATCTCGTCCTGGTGGACGAGATCCACAATCTCAACCTGGCTACGGCTGCCGGCGAAGACATGTCCGACCATCTGAAGTACTTCACCGAGCATCTGCCCGCGACTTTCGTCTATGCCGGGATCAACGTCGAACGCTCTGGCCTGTTCACCGGGGTCCGAGGCAAGCAAATCGCCGGTCGCTGTGTGCTCATCAACACCGGCCCCTTTCCCTACCAGGAAGAATGGCAGGGCCTGGTGGCCACCATGGAGGCCGCACTTCGCTTGCACCAACACCGGCCCGGCACCTTGATCGAGCTCGACAGATACTTACACCGTCGCACCGGTGGCATGATCGGCAGCCTGTCTCATCTGATCCGGGCCGCCGCGCTCAC
Source organism: Nonomuraea longicatena (assembly GCF_039525605.1). Taxonomy (NCBI): domain Bacteria; kingdom Bacillati; phylum Actinomycetota; class Actinomycetes; order Streptosporangiales; family Streptosporangiaceae; genus Nonomuraea; species Nonomuraea longicatena. The sequence goes on from NZ_BAAAHQ010000016.1 coordinate 107,502, forward strand.
CGCCATCCTGGATGGCACCGAGGCCATCACTCGCAGCCTGCTCGACAGCATCCCTGTCGATCATGCTGCTCAGGGTGACGCCGGTCAGGCCACCGCATGACCAGAGGAGCAGCCTTCGACGATCTGCTGGTCCGGCTGCGACGGCCGCCGCTTCCCGTCACGGTTCCATTGATCCGTGACGAGACCCTCAACTCCTATGTCGCCCGGCTGGCTCGGGCCAACTGCCTTAAGGAGAGCGCGCTCCGCCAGCATCTGACCGGCAGTCGTCTGCCGAGTGTTCCGATCTCACTTGAGGTGTTGGCCCAAGCCACGGGTCACTCTGCGACGGCCTTGAGTTACGCCATGCCCGAGCTCGCTCCCGAGAGCGAAAGGGCGGCCGTTCTTCGCCTTGGCGACCGTCCTTCGGACAAGGAACATCTCAGCCGCAACGTCTGTCGCGCATGCCTGATCAGGCACGGGGTGAATCCTCGTCGGAGCCCTGACATCTCGATACGGCGCCATCCAGAAGACTTCATCTGCCGACGACATCGACGCTGGGTCGCTCCCGACGGCTTCCCTACCGATCGCCAACCTGATCTCCGCGATCAGCCTGAGATCATGCGTGCTCACGGGCTTCACGGGCGCTTGATCCGGCGGCACGGGCGCTTCCCGGTTTCTGTCGCCTTTGGGGAAGCCGAGAACATCATGCACATCTGGGAGCGCAACGGACTCTGCCAAGAGCGAGCTGACCAGCGCATGATCGCCTGGACCGGCTGGTCGGATTGGCGCGCCTATGTTCGTCGAGGAGACCCACGGCGGGCAGCGGCTCAATATCCCGAGGTGATCGCTTTGGCTCGTCTGCTGGCTTCTCCCTACTGGCGAGGCCTGGCCTTGAACGGCACGAGGGGGACCGAGATCAACCTGCGATTCCTGGCCGAAGTCCGCCGCACGATCAGCCAGAACTACGTCTGGCTAACCGATGGCTACCATCGCGCGATGGATGGGCTCGCCCACAGGATTCTGGATGAGCGAGAGCGTCGTGACCGTGTCGACCGCTTCTCCTACACCGAGGAACGCGACGAAGGGATGATTCCACTTCACTGGGACTGACTCTGCCGAACAGTCGCGACCATAAGGGGTGTTGCCTCATGATCAATGGGACTCGATGCACTTACATAGTCCCACTTAACTTGAGTGAGGTGCCCAGCAGATTCCGGACAGTCGGCTAC
>NZ_BAAAHQ010000017.1:0-15487 GCF_039525605.1 Nonomuraea longicatena
GTGCCGCCTGCCGTGCTGATCGTGCGCCGGTTCCGGGCGCGGGCGGGCACGGCCCGCACGCCGCCGAAGTAGGCCGTGAAGCAGCGGTCGTAGCGCGGCAGGTCGTCCGGGCCCGCGCAGAGCGTCAGGCGGCCCGCCCAGTAGACCTCGTCGCGGTCGGTGACGTCCAGATGGTCGAGGGCGCGCAGCAGCGACTGCGTGCGCTCGTGGTCGGCGGCCACCCCGGCCGCCCGCAGGGTCCTCGCGAAGCCGGTCATCGCCGCCGCGAGTTCACGCATCCCGCGCCCCCACCGCGAGCAGCCCGCCCGCGATCACCGCCTGCACGTCCTCGCGGTACTTCAGCGCCGCCCCCAGCGTCGCCGCCGCCGCTGCCGGGTCGAGTTCGCGCGCGCCGACCGTCAGCAGCGCCTCGGTCCAGTCGAGGGTCTCCGCGATGCCCGGCGGCTTCACCAGATCGGCCCGCCGCAGCCGCTCGGCCGCCCTCGCCACCTGTACGGCCAGCGTCCGCGTGCACGCGGGCAGGCGCCGCAGCAGGATCGCCACCTCGCGCTCGAAGCCGGGATGCTCCAGCCAGTGGTAGAGACACCGCCGCTTGAGCGCGTCGTGCACCTCGCGGGTCCGGTTGGAGGTGACGACCACGACCGGCGGCGAGTCGGCCCTGATGGTGCCGAGCTCCGGGATCGAGATCGTGAAGTCCGACAGCACCTCCAGCAGGAACGCCTCGAACTCGTCGTCGGCCCGGTCGATCTCGTCGACCAGCAGCACGCTCGGCTGGATCTCCACCGCCCGCAGCAGCGGCCGGGCGATGAGGAACCTGCGGTCGTAGATCTCCCCCTCCAGCCGCCGTACGTCGGTGACCCCCGCCGCCTCCGCCGCCTTCAGGTGGAGGAGCTGGCGGGCGAAGTCCCAGTCGTAGAGCGCCTGGGCGGCGTCGAGCCCCTCGTAGCACTGGAGCCTGATCAACGGGGCGCCGAGCAGCGCGGCCAGCGTCTTGGCCAGCTCGGTCTTGCCGACGCCCGCCTCGCCCTCCAGGAACAGCGGGCGCCCCATCCGCAGCGTGAGGAAAGCCGCCGTGGCCAGCCCCTCATCGGCGAGGTAGTCGTGCTGGTCCAGCAGTTCGGTCAGCTTCTGCGGCGATGTGACATCCATCGCGGTTATTGTCCGAGGCGGCACCCTTTCAGGCTACCTACCTCTCCTCTGCTTCACCCTTCGCATGGATGAGCGCCTTCAACTGCGAGGTCTGCCGCCGGGCGCGGGCCTTCTCCCCGCCCTGGATGCCCATGGCGCCGATCGTGCGCCCGTCCGAGAAATCGATCTTGGGCCAGGGGTCGCCGACCAGCAGCGTCACCTCAAGGACCTCCGGCCAGCTGTAACGGTGCGTACGCAGCGCGTTGACCAGCGTGATGCCCTCCTCGTCCGCCACGACCTTCATCCGGCCCAGAAGATGCAGGATGTAGGCGATGCCGCAGCCGAACAGCACGATGCCGATCCGGTCGGGCAGCGCGAACGGCTCGGCGATGAACAACGCCATCACCACCGCGCCGATGACCACGATCACGGCGAAGCTGTAGGCGACGATCCGGCCGCGCCTCGGACGGAACGTCACGGGCAGCGGCGGAGGGACGACGGGCTCAGACACGCAGGAAACCTACCGCACCCGAAGGCCGGTCCCGGCCGCGCCATGCCCGCACGGGCGCGGCCGGGACCCGGTCACGCCGTCGCCAGCTCGCGCAGCAGCAGCGCCGTCTCCAGGGCGGCCAGGGCCGACTCGTAACCCTTGTCCTCCTTGCTGCCCGGCCCGCCCGAACGGTCCTCGGCCTGCTGGAGCGTCTCGCAGGTGAGGACGCCGTTGCCGACCGGCGTGCCCTCGTCGAGCGAGACGCGGGTCAGCCCGGCGGTCACCGAGTCGCAGACGTACTCGAAGTGGGCGCTCTCCCCCCGGATCACCGCGCCCAGCGCCACCACGGCGTCGTACCGCCGTGCCAGCGCCTGCGCCACCACCGGGATCTCCAGCGACCCGGCCACGCGCACGACCGTCACGGCCGCGCCGCTGTCGTCGCACGCCTGCACCGCCCGCGCCACCAGCCGGTCGGTGATGCCCGCGTGCCAGCTCGCCGCCACGATCGCGACGGACAGCCCTTCGGCCTCCACCGCGGCCGCCCCCGGCCGTCCCTGTCCGCTCACGCCCGCTCCTCCGTGAAGTGGCCCAGCCGTTCGCGCTTGGCCGCCAGATACCGTCTGTTGTGGGGGTTCTCGGCCACCGGCATCGGCTCGCGGCCGAGGACCTTGATCCCGTATCCGTCCATACCCCGCAACTTGGCCGGGTTGTTCGTGAGCAGCCGCACCGACCGGACGCCGAGGTCGGCGAGCATCTGCCCGGCGTTGGAGAACTCCCGGGCGTCCACCGGCAGCCCGAGCTCCAGGTTGGCGTCCACGGTGTCGCTGCCGTCGTCCTGAAGGCTGTAGGCGCGCAGCTTGGCCAGCAGGCCGATGCCACGCCCCTCGTGACCCCGCACGTAGACGACCACTCCCCTGCCCTCGGCGGCGATGGCCGCCATCGCGTGTTCGAGCTGCACGCCGCAGTCGCAGCGCAGCGACCCGAACACGTCGCCGGTCAGGCATTCGGAGTGCGCCCTGACCAGGATGTTCTCGCCGTCGCCCAGATCGCCGAGCACCAGCGCCAGGTGCTCGCCGCCGTCCAGCGAGCTGGCATAGCCGAAGGCGGTCCAGTCGCCGTGCGCGTTCGGCAGCACCGTGCGCGCCACCCTCGTGACCATGCTCTCGGTACGCCGCCGGTGGTCGACCAGGTCCTCGATCGAGATGAGCGCCAGGTCGTGCTCGTCGGCGAAGGCGCGCAGCTCGGGCAGGCGGGCCATGGTGCCGTCGTCGTTGACCACCTCGGCCAGCACCCCGGCGGGCGGCAGCCCTGCCAGGCGGGCCAGGTCGACGGCGGCCTCGGTGTGCCCGCGCCGGGCCAGGACGCCGCCCTCGTGGTAGCGCAGCGGGAAGACGTGGCCGGGCCGTACCAGCTCGCCCGGCTCGGTCGCCTCGTCGGCGAGCAGCCGGATCGTGAGCGCGCGGTCGGCGGCGGAGATGCCGGTCGTCACGCCGTCGCGGGCGTCCACGCTGATCGTGTACGCCGTGCGCATCCGCTCGCGGTTCTGCCACACCATGAGCGGCAGGCCCAGCCGGTCGAGTTCCTTGCCCTCCATCGGCACGCAGATCACGCCGCTGGTGTGCCTGATCGTGAACGTCAGCAGCTCAGGCGTCGCCTTCGACGCGGCGAAGATGATGTCGCCCTCGTTCTCGCGGTGCTCGTCGTCGACGACCAGGACGGGCTTGCCGTCGCGGATGTCGCCGATCGCGCGTTCGACCGGATCCAGCCTGATCATGCGCTCACCGCCACCTGGACCGCCGTGCGGGACTCTCGCAGCCACTTGGCGAACCCGACCAGCACCATCACGAAGAAGATCACATACACGCCCGCGGAGACGTACAGGCCGCCGTTGAAGGCCACCGGCACGCCCACCAGGTCCACCAGGACCCACACGATCCAGAAGTCCACCAACGCCCTGCCCTGCGCCCAGGTCGCCACCGCGCCGCCCACGAAGATGTAGGCGTCGGCGGCCACGACCGCGAACGGCGCGCCGGGGTACCACGACAGGTCGAAGGTCTTGAACAGCGCCGCCACCGCGAGCGTGCCCAGCACCAGCACCGCCACCATGGCGACCCGCTCACGAGCCGTGGCGTGGCGCACGGTCAGCGGGCTGTCGGCCATGCCACGCCGCCATCGCCACCACCCGTAGACCGCGAGCCCGGCGAACAGCGCCTGCTTCAACGCGTTCCCGGTGACCGCCGACGTCACCGAGGCCACGAACAGCAGCACCGCGCCCGTGAACTGCACGGGCCAGGTCCAGATCGACTTTCGCATCGCGAACACCACCGTCGCGAGCGCGAAGACGTTGCCCACGAGGTCGGTCCACTTCACCTCCAGGCCGAAGAGCTCGACGGAGGCGTGAGCCCAGTTCATCCGGCCGACACCAGCCTTTCCACGTACTTGGCGATCACGTCCACCTCGATGTTGACCCGCTCACCGACCGCGCGCCCGCCCAGGTTCGTCAGGCGCAGCGTGGTCGGGATCAGGCTCACGCCGAAGCTGTCGTCGTCAACCGTCGTGACCGTCAGGCTGATTCCGTCGATCGCGATCGAGCCCTTCTCCGCGACGTACCTCGCGATCCGCCCGTCCAGGGAGAAGCGCAGGTTGTCCCAATGCTCGCCGGGCTCGCGCGACAGCAGTACGGCGGTGCCGTCCACGTGGCCCTGGACGATGTGGCCGCCGAGCCGCTGGTCGGCCCGGACGGCGCGCTCCAGGTTGACGCGCGCGCCCTGCGCGCCCAGCGACGAGCGCTCCAGCGTCTCTTTGATCACGTCGACGGTGAAGACGTCGCCGTTCACCTCGACCACGGTCAGGCAGACACCGTTGACCGCGATCGAGTCGCCGTGGCCAGCGTCCGAGGTGACCAGCGGGCCGCGCACCGACAGCCGCGCCGAGTCGCCGCGTGCCTCGACGGCCACGATCTCGCCCATCTCCTCGATGATTCCGGTGAACATCAACTCTCCTTCGGGGGTTGCGGTCTCGCCACGACGCGCAGGTCGGGTCCGATCGGTGAGACGTCTTCGAAGACCAGGCGGTGGAGGTCGGCGATGGTCGTCACCCCGGCCTCTCCCAGGGCCGCGCGACCGCCGCCGAGCAGGGCCGGGGCGAGGTAGGCGACGACCCGGTCGATCAGGCCCGCGTCGAGGAACGCTCCCGCCAGCGTGGGGCCGCCCTCCAGGAACACGCTGACCACCCCGCGGCGGGCCAGTTCGGCGAGCAGGGCGCGGGGGTCCAGGCCGGTGGCGGTGCGGGGCAGGCGGACGAGGTCGGCGTCGAGCGCCGTGACCGTGTCCTCGGCGACGGCGACCACGGTGGGGGCCGCGTCGCCGAGGACACGGGCCGAGGGCGGGGTCCGGCCGTCGCTGTCCACGACGACCCGCAGCGGCTTGCGCCGGGGGCGCGCGTCCGCCATCGCAGTGTCGGCCACTGGGTCGGCCGCAGTGTCGGCCGCAGTGTCCACCGTCGGGTCCGCCGTCGGGTCCGCCGTCGGGTCCGCCGTCGGGTCCGCCGTCGGGTCCGCCCCGGCCGCGTCCGTCGCGGTGGACGGCCCGGCGTCCGGGAGGCGGACGGTGAGAAGGGGGTCGTCGGCGAGGACCGTGCCGATGCCGACCACGATCGCGTCGGCCTCGGCGCGCAGGCGGTGGACGTCGGCGCGGGCCTCCGGCGAGGTGATCCACTTGCTCGTGCCGTCCGCGGCCGCCGAGCGGCCGTCCAGGGTGGCGGCCAGCTTCCAGGTCACGTGCGGACGGCCCAGGCGGACGCTGGTCAGCCACTCGGCGTTGACGCGCTCGGCCGCCTCGGCCAGCACCCCCGCCTCGACCACCACGCCGTGGGAGCGCAGCCGGTCCGCACCGCCGGCCGCGACGGGGTTCGGGTCGGCGACCGCGTACACCACCCGGGCGATCCCGGCCGCCAGCAGCGCCTGGGTGCAGGGGCCGGTGGAGCCGGTGTGGTCGCAGGGTTCGAGCGTGACGTACGCGGTGCCGCCTCTGGCCCGCTCGCCCGCCTGCCGCAGGGCGACGACCTCGGCGTGCGGTCCGCCGTGGAAGGCGTGGAAGCCCTCGCCCGCGAGGTCACCGCCGGCGTCGAGGATGACGCAGCCGACGACCGGGTTCGGGCTGGTGCCACCGCGCCCGCGCCCGGCCAGGTCCACGGCTCTGGCCATGGACGCCCGATCCGGCTCCGTGAGCGCGGCCCGGCCCCGCCGCGCGGGGTCGCGCTCCGAATCGCCGGTCTGGGGCTCCGAATCGCCGGTCCGGGACTCCGCGTCGCCGGTCCGGGGGTTCTGCCGGCGGCTCATCGGGCCGCCCGCCCGTCCGGGCGGATCTCAGGCCGTTCGTACGGCGGGCCGGAACACGGGCCGCGCCGGGTGTCGGATCGGCCGCTCGAAGGCGTGCCGATCGGATGCTGGGGCTGAGTGGGTACCTCCACCCCCGGACCTCCTACTCGCCGGTAGCTCCAAGCCACGGCGGTCCCCGGGGGTGTCGCGATGCGCGTACGCACCACAGCGGCATCCGGCGTACACCGGACACCCGCGCGCTTCCTCCCATCCGGACTTTAACCGTCGGTCCCGGAATTCCACCGGGTCAACCGGCCGATGGCATCGGCCGGGTCGCGGACTGTCACCGCCGGTTCGGATTTTCACCGACCCCGGAGCACGCTAGCTCTGTTCGCCTATCAGTCTGCCATGCCGTGCGCGAAGCGCGCGACCGCCCCCATCATGGACACCAAACTATCGCTTGTTCAACTCCTGGATTGCCGGACATCGCACCAGGTGAGCAGCGCGCCCAGGGGCGGAAGAAGTCGTCACGACGAGGTGGCAGCGGAGGGAGGGGCATGACGGAGGCCCGCACCCGCGTCGGCCGGAGGAAGGAGCGTGACGGAGACCCCACGCCCGCGCCCACGTCGTCGGCGTCGGCGTCGGCGTCGGCGTCGGCGTCGGCGTCGGCGGGAGGCAGAGGAAGGAGGCGGGAGGCGGAGGAAGGAGGGTGACGGAGACCCCCGCCCGCGTCGGCGGAAGGCGGGGGCGAGGGGCGGGGCCTGCCGGGACGGGGCATCCGTCGTCAGGTCGCGGCGCGAGCCGGGAGGAAGCGGGAGGGCACCAGGTGGATGCCGGTCTGCAGGGTGCGCAGGGTGGCGGTCGCCCACAGGTCGCCGAGCGGGCTCGCGGGCAGGCCGTACAGGCGGCGGGCCCAGCGCGGCAGGGACGCGAAGGCCAGCAGCGTCAGCGCCGGGAGCGCCGGTCTGAACGGCGCCAGGCGCGCGGGCAGCGGCGCGTTCAGCGACTGCAGCAGCGGATGCGTGGCCTCCGGGACCAGGCGCAGCCGGGGACGTTCGGCCTCGATGCTGGCGCGCAGTTGCGCGACGCTCCCCGGCACCGACTCGGGCGCCAGGCCGACGACCTCGGCAGCGCGACGCCACTCGGCGACGAACCGGTCGGCGTCGGCGTCCGTGATCGGGAGCCCCGCGCGGCGGGCGACCGAGAGGTAGGAGTCGACCTCGCCGAGGTGGACCCAGCGCAGCGCGTCCGGCTCGTCGAGGTGGTAGCGCTCGCCCGTGTCGGGGTCCACGGCGCTGAGCGTGGCGTGGATCCGGCGCACCCTGCGTCCTGCGCGCTCGACCTCCGCGAGCGTCCCGTACGTCCGCACCCGCACGAACTCACTCGTACGCCGGAAACGGGCCCACGCCTCGTCCGGGTCCATGAGCGCGGAGTTCTGCAGCACGCCGCGCATCGCCCGGGGGTGCAGCCCCTGCATCAGCAGCGCCCTGAAGCCGCCGACCAGCAGAATGGGCTCCCCCATGACCCGCCACGTCACGGACCCGGGCCCGAACAACCCGTGGTCCTCCATAAGTAAGTGGTTACCCACGGGACACGGCCCGGCAAACCCGCGCAAGCACGGGCGAACTCGTCACGGGCCGGCGAACCTGCGGGCGCACGGGCAGGAGCGGAGCCGTCACGGGACGGCAGACCCGAGGCGCACAGGCCGGAGCGGAATCGGCAAACCCGCAGAGCACAGGCCGGAGCAGAGCCGGCAAACCCGCAAGGCACAGGCCGGAGCGGAACCGGCGACCCTCGGGGGACGGCCAAGAGCGGAGGCGTCACGGCCCGCCGTGGACGCGCCCGAGTGGCGGCGCCCCAGCAGGGGCCCGCGCGCGACGGCGAGGCGCGGGTGGTGCGGCCGGGCCGTGACGGCGACGGCCGGTCCTCACCGGCGCCCGGACGCGCGGATCCGCCGCGACGGCGACCGCCGCTCGTCAGGGCGGATCCGCCGCGACGGACCCCTCAGGACCCGCCGGACGGCGCCGCCGCCGAGGCGAGCGCGCGCAGGTCGGAGATCGCGCGCGCCGGATCGCCTGTCCCGTAGACCGCGCTGCCCGCCACGAACACGTCCGCGCCCGCCTCGGCACACCGCTCGATCGTGTCGGCCGCCACCCCACCGTCGACCTGCAGCCAGATCTCCCCGCCGTGCCGCTCGATGAGCGCGCGCGCCCGCCGGATCTTCGGCAGCACCATGTCGAGGAACCGCTGCCCGCCGAACCCCGGCTCGACCGTCATCAGCAGCAGCATGTCGATCTCCCCCAGCAGCCCCTCGTACGGCGCGACGTCCGTGGCCGGGTTGAGCGCGAACCCGGCCCGCGCTCCCAGCCCCCGGATCTGCCGCAGCGTGCGCACCGGCGCCTTGGCCGCCTCCGCGTGGATGGTGACGCTGCCCGCCCCCGCCTCCGCGTACGCCGGCGCCCACCGGTCCGGGTCCTCGATCATGAGATGGCAGTCGATCGGGGTCGAGGTGGCCTTGAGCAGCGCCTCGACGATGGGCAGCCCCAAGGTGAGGTTGGGCACGAAGTGGTTGTCCATGACGTCTACGTGCAGCCAGTCGGCGTTGGGCACGGCGGCGGCCTCGTCGGCGAGCCGGGCGAAGTCTGCGGACAGGATGCTGGGCGAGATCTGCACGTGTCCGATTCTATGGAACTTCTCCGGAACTCCGGGGATCGCGGGGCTCACCGCCGTCGGCGCAGCAGCGCCAGGAACATGGCGTCGGTGCCGTGGCGGTGCGGCCAGAGCTGGACGTCGGGGCCGTCGCCGAGGTCGGCCACCTCCGGCAGGTAGGCACGGGCGTCGAGGCGCTCGACGTCCGCATGCTCCCGCAGGACGTCGTCCACGACCAGCCCGGTCTCGGCCAGATGGGGCGAGCAGGTGACGTAGGCGACGACGCCGCCGGGCCGTACCGCGTCGAGGGCTGCGGCCAGGAGGCGGCGCTGCAGCCGCGTGAGCTCGGGCAGCGACGCGGGGTCGCGGCGCCAGCGGGCCTCCGGGCGCCTGCGCAGCGCGCCGAGGCCGGTGCAGGGCGCGTCGAGCATCACCCGGTCGAAGACCCCCGGCCGCCACGGCGGCTCGGTGGAGTCGGCGGTGACGACGACGGCCTCCCTGGTGGTCTGCCAGACCAGGCGGGCACGGTGGTACTGAAGTTCGGCCGCCAGCAGGTGGACGCCGCCGGGGAAGCCCTCGGCCGGGTCGCCGTAGGCGGCGATGGCGTCGAGGAGCCCGGCCTTCCCGCCGGGGCCCGCGCACATGTCGAGCCAGCGCCCGTCCGGCCCCTCCAGCGGCACGCGGGCCAGCGCCAGCGCGACGAGTTGGCTGCCCTCGTCCTGGACGGCGGCGCGGTAGTCGGCCACCGCCCGGACCTGCCCCGGATCGCCCTCCGGCAGGTAGGCGGCGTACGGCGAGTAGCGGCCCGGAGCGGCGCCGGACTCGGCCAGTTCGCCGACGCTGCTGCGCCCGGGGCGGGCGACCAGGGTGACGAGCGGCCGGGCGTTGTCGGCCTCCAGCAGCGCCGAGGTCTCGGCGTCGTCGCCGCCGAGGGCGTCGCGGAACGCGCCGACGATCCAGCGCGGATGGCTGTGCGCCACCGACAGGCGGCCGACCGGGTCGTCCTGGGCGACGACGGCGATCCACTCGTCGGCGGTCCTGGCGGCGATCTTGCGCAGCACCGCGTTGACGAACTTGGCCGGGCCCTGGCCGATGCGTGCGCGGACGAGGTCGACGGTGGTGCCGACGGCGGCGTGCGGCGGCACCCGCATGCGCAGGAGCTGGTGGGTGCCCAGGCGCAGCGCGTCGCGCACGTCGGGGTCGGGCGCGCGGTCGGTGCAGACCTCGATGACGGCGTCGTAGGTGCCGAGCCCGCGCAGCGTGCCGTACGCGAGTTCGGTGGCCAGGGCGGCGTCACGGCCCGTCAGCCCGCGCTCGCGCAGCAGGCGCGGCATGAGCAGGTTGGCGTACGCGTCGCGCTCGTCGACGGCCCTGATGACGTCGTAGGCGGTGTTGCGGGCGTCGTCGCGGACGGGCCTGCGGGGACGCGGCCCGGTGGCGGGGGTACGGCGAGTGGTGGTGCGGCGGGCGCTCACGCGAACCGATCCTCCGGCTCCGGCCGGGTGCCGCGCGCCCATTCGGCCGCGTCCATGAGTCGCTTGCCCTGCGGCTGCACCTCGCCGAGCTCGACCGGGTGGGTGCCGGTGCCGACGAGTACGGCGTGCTTGCCGGCCGCGATCCGGCCGGGTTCGAGGCGCGGGGCCTCGGGGCGCGGGACGACGGGGCCGAGCTTGAGCCGGTGGCCGCGCAGCTCGCTCCAGGCTCCCGGGCTGGGGGTGCAGGCGCGGACCAGCCGGTCGACGCGCATGGCGGGGGCGCTCCAGTCGATCCGCGCGTCGAGGACGTCGATCTTGGGGGCGAGGCTGACGCCGTCGAGGGGCTGCGGGCGGGCCTCCAGGGTGCCGTCCTCGACCCCGTCGAGGGTGGCGGCCAGGAGACCGGCGCCGGAGACCGACAGGCGCTCCAGCAGGGCGCCGCTGGTGTCGTCGGGCTTGACCTGCTCGGTGACGACCCCGAACACCGGCCCCGCGTCGAGTTGCTTGACGATCTGGAAGGTCGCGGCTCCGGTGATCTCGTCGCCGTGCATGACGGCGTGCTGCACGGGCGCGGCGCCGCGCCAGGCGGGCAGCAGCGAGAAGTGCAGGTTGATCCAGCCGAAGCGGGGGACGTCGAGCGCGGACTGCGGCAGCAGCGCGCCGTAGGCGACCACCGGGCAGCAGTCGGGGGCGATCTCGCGCAGCCGGTCGAGGAAGGCGGGCTCGCCCGCCTTGACCGGGCGCAGCACCTCGATGCCCGCCTCCTCCGCGAGCGCGGCGACCGGCGAGGGGTGCACCTTGCGGCCCCTGCCGGTGCGCGCGTCGGGACGGGTGACGACGGCGACCACCTCGTGGCGCGGCGAGTCGAGCAGGGCGCGCAGCGAGGGCAGCGCCGTCTCGGGTGTGCCCGCGAAGACCAGGCGCATGGTTACAGCGCCCTCCCGCCGGTGGCGTGCGGGGACAGGCGCACGGTGGGCGCGGGCAGCCCGCCCCACTCGGCCTCCCTGACCGCCTTCATCGCGAGTTTGCGCTGTTTGGGGTCCATGCGGTCGATGAACAGGATGCCGTCGAGGTGGTCGGTCTCGTGCTGGAAGCAGCGGGCCATCAGGTCGGTGCCCTCCAGGACGACCGGCTCGCCGTGCATGTCGAAACCCTTGGCCACGGCCCGGATCGCGCGCGGTGTCGGGAAGCTCAGCCCGGGGAAGGACAGGCAGCCCTCCTCGCCGTCCTCGTCGAGGTCGGCCGACAGGTCGAGGTCGGGGTTGATCAGATGACCGAGCCGCTCGTCCACGTAGTAGGTGAACACCCGCAGGCCCACGCCGATCTGGGGGGCGGCCAGACCCGCGCCGGGGGCGTCCAACATGGTGTCGGTCAGGTCTTTGACCAGCTTGCGCAGCTCCTTGTCGAAGTCGACGACCGGGGCCGCCGGGGTGCGCAGCACCGGGTCACCGAACAGCCGGATCGACTGGATCGCCAAGGGGCCTCTCCGTTTCGCGGACGATGGGATCGATCAGCCCAGTTTAGTCGCCCGCAGCGACCTGGCCTTCATCGCGGCCTTGCGCGCCGCCTTGGCCACCGCCCGGTCGCCGTGGGAGGAGGCCAGCAGTTCGAGCACGGCGACGGTGTCGGGGTGGGCCGAGCCCGCCATCTCGGTGACGCTCCTGACGAGGTCCTCGCCGGTCTCCAGGGCGCCGAACTCGCCGACCGAGTCGGGGCTGCCCGAGATGTGCAGCAGGGCGGCGACCGAGTCGACCGCGATCCAGGTGTGGTCGGCGGGGCTCAGCGGGGGCGCGTCGAGGTCGCGGATGTGCAGCCAGGACGCGGCGTAACGCCACATGAGGGGGTCGGCGAGGGCGTCGAGGACGGGGGCCTGCGCCTCCGGGCCGAGTTCCTCCAGAATGGCGCCGACGGCGCCCCTGTGCCCCGCAGTGCCCGCCGAGGCGACCGCGAGCAGGTCGCGGGCGGCCTGCTCGGGCGGGCGGCGCTCCAGCCAGGTGGCGACGGCGCTCTGCGTGGCGCCGCCGTCGACCAGGGCGCCGACCAGGCCGGCCGCGTCGAGCCCGGCGAAGACCTCGACCTCGGCGGCCGTGGGCGCCTCGTGGCCCTCGCGCAGCAGGTCGCGGCGGACCGCCCAGACGCCGAGCGGGGTCAGCGCGATGCGGCCGGTGCCGGTCTGCTCGACCAGCCCGCAGTAGGTGAGCAGCGACAGCGACTCCAGCAGTTCGGCGGGCAGCCTGCCGGACAGGGCGCGCAGCTCGGCCGCGCCGGGCTCGCAGGCGACCTCGTGGGACTGCAGCAGCCCCTTGGCGAGGCTCGCGATGGCGACGCCGGAGCGCACGGAGTAGACGGTGGCGAGCGTCTCCGCGAGGTGGCCGTCGATGACCCGCGAGCCGGTCAACCCGGAGTCCTGGTCGGCGCGGTCGAGGACGTCCATGACGACGCCGTCCCAGAAGTCGAGCGTGGCGGCGACGGGCAGGTTCAGCGCGAGCGGGCCGCGCGCGGCGGTGCCGCGCGTGATCTGCACCAGGCGGGTGTTGACGGCGACGATCCAGGCCAGGCGCAGCCGCTCGGGCGCCAGGTCGAGTTCGGCGGCGGCCGCGAGCGCGTCAGGCGCGCGCAGGAACCCCTCGGGGCCGACCTCGCGGGTGCCCGTCCACGTGGTGAGCCTGATGGCGTCGGCGACCAGGGGAACCCTGGGCACGGCCGCCGCCAGCTCGGCGTCGGGAGCCAGCGCGACCGGGGGGAACGTGAGCGCCTCTCGCGCCTGCCTCGGCGGAATTTCCGCGTGGACAGGCTCTTCGATCAGCTTGCGGAGTTCGGCTAGGTCGAAGACGTTGTTTGCCACTCACGAAACCTACTGCACACCAGTCACAGGGATGTACATCATCGGATGGCTCGTGAGCGTGCCTTGAAGGCGGCCTTGCGCGCCGCCTTGGAGACGGCGCCGTCGGCGAGGGAACGTCCGAGCAGTTCCAGCACCTCGACCACGTCGGGGTGGTCGACCTTCCACATCTCCTCGATGAGATGGGCGGGCGGGCCGGAGGCCGCCATGTTGGCGGCGAAGTTGTCGAGGTCCTCCTCCGCGGCGGGCATCGCGAGCGCGAGCATGTCGACGCTCACCCACAGCAGCTCGTCGGGGGTCAGGGGCGGCGCGGCCAGGCCGCGCGCGCTGAGCCAGTGGATGGCGTGCGGGCGCAGTTCCCTGTCGTCGAGGGCGGCCCGGACGGCCGGCTCGGCCCCGGTGCCGAGCCGGTCGACGATCGTGACGGCGATGCCCCTGGCCACAGCCGGGGCGCCGGTGGCGGCGGCGAGGAGTTCCGCGGCGGCCTCGCCGTCGGCCCTGCGCTGGAGCCAGCGCTCGATGTCGGCCTCGGCCAGCTCGGTCGGGACGCCTTCGAGCAGCCCCTCGATGAGTCCGACGCCGTCGGTCTCGGCGAGGTCGTGGGCCTCCGGCGCGGTCAGTCCGTGGCCGAGGTAGAGCTCGCGCAGGCCCCACACGGCCAGCGGGGTGAGCTCGGCGCCGTCGACGCCGACACGGATCAGCCCGGCCCAGGTCAGCCGGTCGAGGACGGCGGGCATGTCGATCTGGCCGCCGTCCGACAGCTCCGACAGGTAGTCGGCGATCACCGGGACGGGCACCCGTACCTGGAGGCGGTAGAGCATGTCGAACAGGTCGTAGAGCTCGTCGTCGAGTTCGGTGCGGCCGGTGAGCGCGCCGCCGGTGTCGTGCTCGACCAGGTGGGCGACGATCTCGGCCCAGCCGGGCAGCCCGCCCGCGCGGGGCAGCTCCCACAGCAGGCAGGCGGCGGGCACGGGGGCGCGGGCGGCGTCCCTGACGCGCAGACGTCCCTTCTTGGTCGGGGTGGTGCCGACCTCGCGCACCCAGCCGAGCAGCCGGTCGCGGTCGGCGAGCATCGCGACCTCGCCGAGCGCGGCGGCGAGCGCTTCGGGCGCGACCAGGCGCACGGCGGGCAGCGGGGTGCAACCGGGGCAGTCGCAGGGCGCCTCGCCGAGGTCGGGCAGTTCGCCGGAGGGGATGGAGACGTCCTGTTCGAGGGATTCCGGGCCGATCGAGCTGAACAGGCTCTTGGCCATGCCGAAGTTGGCCGGGTCGGCGAGCGCGGCGGGCAGTTCGTCGGCGATGGCGGCCAGCCTGGCCCGCATCGCGGCGGCGCGCTCCGCGTCGGTCTCCCGCGCGGACTCCAGGTAGTCGACCAGCGTGCGGGCGGCCGCGATGGTCTCGGGGGCGCTCTCCGGCGGCGCGATGACCTTGCGGGGGTAGATGGACAGCAGGAGCTCGTCGAAGGTCTCCGGCGCGATGTCGGACAACCGGTTGACTCCGAGGTAGTCGCTGGCGTAGTCGCACAGGAGCCGCACCTCGTCGGCGTCCACCTCGACGCCGCGCCCCCGTCCCCAGGCGCGCACGTCGTCGATGGCCTGGTTCACCCATTCGATCGACACAGGGAGACGCTAACGGGTGACTTACAGATGAGCGAATCGGGGATAAGGGTCAAATAAGGTCGAGAGGGTCAACACTCACCCGCACGACTTCCGCCGCCTTACGCGCCGCACGCACCCCGCTGGCCCCTTTGAGCGCCGCCGCCAGCGCAGCCCCACCCGTGCGCGGAACCCGGATCATGGCGCGCTCCTGGCCTGACTCGTCGACGGGTACGGGGCCCAGCACCTGCGCCTCGGCCGGCAGCCGCGTCTCCTCCAGCATCTGCCGTACCGCCGAGGCGGTGCCCGTGAGCGTCGCCATCCGGACCGCCGGCGGGAACCCCAGCTCGGCCCGGTCGGCGAGTTCCCGCTCGGCGTAGGTGACCGGATCCCACCGCAGCAGCGCCTGGACGGCGGGCAGGGCCATGTCGGCGAGCACCACCAGTTCGGCGGCGGGCCGGAGCAGCGCGGCGGCGTTCATCCAGCGGCGCACGCTCTCCTCCCCTGCCCGCAGGTCGGCGCGGCCGAGCAGCGCCCAGCCGTCGAGCAGCACCGCCGCCGCGTAGCCGCCCTCCGGCACCGGCTCGGCGCCCGGCGTGGCGACCACGAGCGCGCGGGCGGGGCCCACCGTCGCGAGCACGCCGTCGCGGCCGGAGGTCTTCACGGGCACCGACGGGAAGGCCCGCCCCAGCTCCTCCGCCGTACGGCGGGCGCCGACCACCATCGCGCGCACGTGGCGGCCGCCGCAGTGGGGGCAGCGCCAGGCGGCGTCGACACGACCGCACCAGCGGCAGTACGGGGCCGAGTGGCCGCTGCGCAGCGACAGCGGGCCGTGGCAGGACGCCGGGTCGCCGTGGGCCTCCTCGGGGGCATGCGGAGAGAACAGCCCGCCTGAGCGGGCGCCCCTGGTCGGCGGCTGGAGGCACCGGGCCGGGCGGCGGCACTGCCGGCAGGCCACCGACGGCAGGTAGCCGCGCCTCGGCACCTGCA
>NZ_BAAAHQ010000017.1:15499-16826 GCF_039525605.1 Nonomuraea longicatena
GTGCTCCAGGCCCTCGCGCAGCGCCCGCCAGGCGAGGCTCGGCAGCCGCGCCTGGCGGGCCGCCTGGTCCTTGGCCAGTTCGGCGTCCTCACCGGCGGGCCGGACGCGGGGGGCCGCCGCGCGGACGCGCTCCCTGGCCGCCACGATCGGCCGGGCCCAGCCGCCCGCGATGAGCTGGGTGGACTCCGCCGTGCGCGAATAGCCGCCGACGAGCATCGCCGCGCCCGTGCGGTGGGCGCGCAGGGCGAGCACCTCGCGCGTGTGCGGGTAGGGCGCCAGGCGCTCGGCGTGCAGGTCGTCGCCGTCGTCCCAGACGGCCACGAGGCCGAGTTTGTCCACCGGGGCGAACATCGCCGCCCGCGTGCCGACGACCGCGTGGACGCTGCCACGCAGCACCTTCAACCACCGCCGGTACCGTTCCGCAGGCCCCAGACCCGAGGTCAGCGCCACGTGCGCGCCCTCGCCGAGGACCTCGGTGAGAGCCGCGTCCGCCAGCGCCACGTCCTTGCCGTCGGGGACGACGACGACCGCGCCCCTGCCGCCCGCGAGCGTGGCGTGCACCGCCTCGGCGATCGGAGCGGCCCAGCCTCCGGCGCCCGGCAGGGCCGTCCACACGGCTCGCGGGGCCCGGCCGTTCTCCAGGGCGTCGAGGAACGACGGGCCCATCGGGTAGTGGTCCCAGGCCCGCTCGGGCAGGGCGGGCGGCGGCTCGGTGACCGGGGTCTCGGCGGGCTCCGCCTCCGCCTTCGCGTGGCGCGGCGGGACGGCCAGGCGCAGCACGTCGGCGAGCGTGCCCGCGTACCGGTCGGCGACGGCCCTGGCGAGGGCGGCGACCTCGGGCGTCAGGACCGGTTCCGGCGAGACCACGCGTTCCAGCGGCGCCAGGCGTCCCCTGTGGTCGCTCTCGGCGGCGCGCTCCAGCAGGAAGCCGTCGACGAGCTTGCCCGCGAACCTGACCCGCACCCGCACCCCCGGGACCGCCTGCGCGTCCATGGCCTCGGGAACGAGATAGTCGAAGGGGCGGTCGAGGTGCGGCAGCGGGTTGTCCACGGCGACCCGAGCGACCGGCAGCGCGGCGGCGGGGACGAGCGCGCCCTTGCCCCGAGCGGGCGTCACCGCGTCGAGGGAAAGGAGGGCGTCGTCGCTCACCCGATAGGTCTACCAGACCGGCGCGCCCGCAGGTCGTGGTAGGCGCGTTCTCGAAACGCACGCCACCCCCCGGCCGCGCCGCGGCTCTGATCAGGTGGTACGGCCCGCCGCCACAGACCCATGGCATCCCGGAGCGGCCCGGTGAGTCTCCCGGGTGTGGAGGCGGGCGTCACGGAAC
>NZ_BAAAHQ010000017.1:16847-19504 GCF_039525605.1 Nonomuraea longicatena
GCCTTCCGGTTCGGCGGGTCAGAGACCGGCGGCGGTGCGCAGCGCCTCGGCGCGGTCGGTCGACTCCCAGGAGAAGCCGTCACGGCCGAAGTGCCCGTAGGCGGCGGTCTCGGAGTAGATCGGACGCAGCAGGTCGAGGTCGCGGATGATCGCGGCCGGGCGCAGGTCGAACACCTGCAGCACGGCCTCCTCGATCTTCTCGATCGCCAGCTTCTCGGTGCCGAAGCACTCGACGAACAGGCCGACCGGCTGGGCCTTGCCGATGGCGTAGGCGACCTGCACCTCGCACCGGTCGGCGAGACCGGCGGCGACGACGTTCTTGGCGACCCAGCGCATCGCGTAGGCGGCCGAACGGTCGACCTTGGACGGGTCCTTGCCGGAGAAGGCGCCGCCACCGTGGCGGGACATGCCGCCGTAGGTGTCGATGATGATCTTGCGGCCGGTCAGGCCGGCGTCACCCATGGGGCCGCCGATCTCGAAGCGGCCGGTGGGGTTGACGAGCAGCCGGTAGCCCTCGATGTCGATCTCCAGGCCCGCGAGCACGGGGTCGACCACGTGCTCCTTGATGTCGGGGGCCAGCATCTCGCGCAGGTCGATCTCGGCGGCGTGCTGGGTGGAGACGACGACGGTGTCGAGGCGGACGGGCGTGTCGCCGTCGTACTCGATGGTGACCTGGGTCTTGCCGTCGGGGCGCAGGTAGGGCACGGTGCCCGACTTGCGCACCTCGGACAGCCGCTGGGCGAGGCGGTGGGCGAGCGTGATCGGGAGCGGCATCAGCTCGGGCGTCTCGCGGCAGGCGTAGCCGAACATGAGGCCCTGGTCGCCGGCGCCCTGCCGGTCGAGCTCGTCGGCGACGCCCTCCTCGCGGTGCTCGTAGGCGTCGTCGACGCCCTGGGCGATGTCGGGCGACTGCGCGCCGATGGACACCGACACGCCGCACGAGGCGCCGTCGAAGCCCTTGTGAGAGGCGTCGTAGCCGATCTCCAGGATCTTCTCGCGGATGACGCCGGGGATGTCGACGTAGGTTTCGGTCGTGACCTCGCCTGCGACGTGGACCTGGCCGGTGGTGATCATCGTCTCGACGGCGACGCGGCTCTTCGGGTCGTCCTTGAGCATGGCGTCGAGAATCGCGTCACTGATCTGGTCGGCGATCTTGTCCGGGTGGCCCTCTGTAACCGACTCGGAGGTGAACAGGCGACGTGACAACTCGGTGGCTCCTCATGCAGCGGCTGCTGACGTATGTGCGGCCGGACGGGTGGTGCGCGCCTTGGCCTCGCCGAAGTCTAGCCGTACGGGAGGCGGGGTCGCGCATTCTGGGGTGCTTACAGTTCTGGCAGGGGGTCGGGCGGCAGGGTCTCGGGCGCGAAGACCTCGGCGTCGGCGGCGGACACGACCGCCGCGTACTCCTCATCGAACTCGAACGCCATCTCGCCCAGCTCGATCACCGATCCAGGGTGGATGGGGCCGAGCCGGGTGGCGCGCGGGAACGTGGCGTGGACGGCGACCGGTCGGTCGTTCCTCAGCATCCTGGTGGCCAGGACGTTGATGGCGCTGTCGGTGACCACGATGAGGAATCCGGCCATCCCGGGCGGGCCGAGCGAGTGCGCGGGAAAGACGTATCTGATCTGTTCGTCGGGGCCTAACAGCGTCCTGCAGCGGTCTCTGACCGCGGTACCCACGGGCATTGCTTCCCCCTTACCCCCTCAGTATCGGCATATGTCGTCAGACACGGCAAGAAGCCGGGTCCGGCCCGCCCCGCGGACGGGGCGGGCCGGACCGATCAGCGGGGCAGTGCCGAGCGGCCCGCCTTGAGCTCGGCCAGCCGGGCCTCGATCTCGCCGCGGTGGCCCGCGTCCTCCAGGCTCTCGAACTGGGCGTCGAGCGAGGAGGCCGCCAGTTCCTGGCTGCCGATCACCCGCGCCTCCTCGCGGCGGATCTTCTCCTCGAAGCGGCCGACCTCGCTGGTCGGGTCGAGGATGTCGATGCTCTTGATGGCGTCCTGCACCTGCGACTGGGCCTGGGCGGTCCTGGCACGGGCGACGAGTTCGTCGCGCTTGCCCTTGAGCTCGTCCAGCTTGTTCCGCATCTGCTGCAGGCCGGTCTTGAGCTTCTCGACGACCTCGCGCTGGCTCACGATGCCGGGCTCGGCCGCCTTGGCCTGGCGCTCCGAGTCGAGCTGGCGGCCGATCGCGATCTTCGCGAGGCCGTCGAACTTGTCCGCCTCCTCCGCCTGCCCGCCGGCGCGGAGCTGGTCGGCCCGCTGGCTGGCGGCCAGCGCCTTGGTGCCCCACTCGCGGGCGGCGTCGAGATCCTCCCGGTGGTCGGCCTCGACCATGCGCAGGGAGCCGATCGTCTGCGCGATGGCCTGCTCGGCCTCGGCGATGTTCTGGGTGTAGTCGCGCACCATCTGGTCGAGCATCAGTTGCGGGTCCTCCGCCGAGTCGAGCAGCGCGTTGATGTTGGCCCTGGCCAGTTGCGCGACCCTGCCGAAGATGGACTGCTTGGACATGCCTGTTCTCCCCCTGGATGAGTGTGTGGTCGGTCAGAAGGCTCCCCCGGTGCCGCGCCGCCCTCTGGTCGCGGGGCCGCCGAAGCTGCCCGGCGCCTGGCGGCGGCCCACGCTCCCGCCGCCGCCCCAGCCGCCGCCGCCGAGCATC
>NZ_BAAAHQ010000017.1:19539-81688 GCF_039525605.1 Nonomuraea longicatena
GCCGAGCATCCCGTCGATGAGGATGCCGCCGAGGACGGCGCCCATCACGGCCCGGCCGCCGCCACTGCCGCCGCCACTGCCGCCCCCGCTGCCGCCGTACGCGAACGCCTGGACCTCGGAGCGGGCGGCGCGCCCGGCCTCCTGGGCGAGCAGGTCGGCGCGCTGGGCCGTCGCGAGGGCGGTGGCGGGGTCCTCGGCCGCCTGGGCGTGGGCCTGCGCGAGCAGGCGCCCGGCCGAGGCGGGGCGGGTGCGCGTGCAGCTGCCGACGGCGCCCCGGTTGGCGGTGATGAAGTCGCCGGTGGCGGCGATCTCGCTGCGGGCCGTGAGCAGCGCCTGGTCGAGCAGTCCGCGCGCCTGTTCCCGGCGGGCCTGCTTGTCGCGTACGCCCTTGAGCGCCCGGTCGAGCGTCGCCTGGGCCTCCTCGACGCGCCGCAGCAGGGCGATCGGGTCGATGCGACTGCCGGCGACGTCGGTCGCGATCTGGGTGGCGGTGCTCTCGGCGTAGGCGATCTGGGCGGCCAGGTCGGCCGTGTACCTGGTGTCGGCGGCGAGGGCCTTGGCGGCGGCGAGGTTGGCGGCGACGGTCTCCAGCGCGGGCTTGAGCGCGGCGGCCGCCTGGGCGATGTCGCCGGCCCGTCTGGTCACCGCGGCGAGGAGCCGCCGCGCCTGGTCGACGGCGGACTGGGCGGCGAGGACGCGGGCGACGGCGGGGCCGGACTCGCCCGCCGCGAGCGAGGTCCTGGCGGCGGCGAGGGTCTGGCCGGCGAAGTCCAGGCGGGTGGCCGCCTCGTCGGCGTTCGTGGCGACGGGGGTGAGCGCGACGGGGTCGTAGCGCTCGGCGGTGCCGGCCAGGACCCGGCGGGCCTCCGCGAGTCCCGGCCGCAGCTCCGCGTACGCCTGCTCGACCTCCGCCAGCACCTTCGGCGCCTGCTTCTCCAGGTCGCGCAGCCGATCGAACGCCTCGGACTCGGCGTCGAGGCGGGCGTTGGCGTCGGCGCAGCGCCTGACGATCTCCTCCAGCATGGCCTTGCGGGTGGCGGCGTCCTCCGGGATCTCGTCGTCGAGGCGCTGGCGCAGGCGGAATGCCTGGTCGAGTTCGCCTTTGGCGTAGGCGAGGGCCGAGGCGAAGGGACCGGCCGCCTCCTCGCCGAACTGGGCGGTCGCGAAGCCCACCTCCTGCTCGGAGGTCTTGACCGCGTCGTCGGTGTGGACGAGCGCCTGTCCGGCTCTGGTCTCCAGGTCCTTGGCCGCCGCCCGCTCGCGGCGGGACCTGCGGCGGCGGCTCAGCAGGTAGAGGCCGCCGCCCAGTACGGCGAGCACGCCGACGCCGCCGAGCAGCCAGCCGGTGCCCGAGGCCGCGGCGGGCCTGGGGGCGGCGAGCGCGACGCCGTACCCGTGGGCGGCGGCGATGGCGGCGCCCGCCCAGTCGCCCCGGCGCAGCGCGGGGGCGATGGCGGACTTGGCGACGGCGTCGAGGGTGCCGTCGGGCAGGGGGAAGTCCTCGTCGGCGGAGACGGCGTAGCGGCGTTCGCGGGTGGCGACGGCGAGGACGAGGTCGTCGCGGCCGAGCCTGCTGAGCCCGGCGGTCTGGTCGGCCCAGGTGGTGGGGCTCCAGCCGGAGAAGTCGGGGATGTAGACGACGTACAGGCGCACGCCGTGCTGGTAGTCGAGCTGGTCCACGGCGCCCTGGACCTCGGGCAGCCGCGAGCCGAGGACGTGGGCGCGGTCGGTGACGGTCTGGTCGAGGGCTTGGGGCGAGTCGGCGCGCGCGGCGCTCGCCGTCGCGACGCACGCGACGGCGAGAATGACGACACGCAGCAAGAAGCCCCAAGCAGACAACGCCGACCGCCCCCGTCGAACCCGAACCAGCCCCTGGGCACCCCATCCCCTGACTGCGGAGCGTGTACACATATATCCGCTTCGTCAGGTCCTCCCTTTACCTTGCCGCCCGTCGGGGTATCTCCCTGTTCCCAGCCATCACGGCTTCCCGTCATCACGGCGAAGCCGCCCCCACCCGCCGCCCGCCGCTCCGGCCCAGGGGCCTCTCCGAGCGCCACGCTCCGGAAGACACCCCGCCGGAACACCGCCCGCCAAGCCCCTCCCGGGGTCACGGACGGCGGTTCCCTGCCGGCGCCCTCGGACGGCCGGCGGCGGAGTCGTCACGGCGAGAACCGGTGCGGGGAGGAGCGTGCCCCTGGAGGCCGTCGACAGGGTGCGGCGCGAGGGCGAAGGCGTGGCCGGGCCGTGGCATGGATCGGCGTGACATGGATCGGCCGCGACGTCGATCGGCCGCGACAAGGCGGGGACGGGCCACGACGTCGATCGCCCGTGACGTCGACCGCCCGCAACAGGCAGAAGATCGGGAACGGCCGGAACAGCGCGGCGGTCAGAGACGGGCCGACACCAGCGACCACACGGCGTCGGACAGATCGTCCTTGGGCCCGAGCGGCACGTAGGCCGACGCGCCGTCGGCAGACAGGATGGTGGCGGCGTTGTCGGGCCGCCCGAACGCCAGCCCCTCGCCCACCTGGTTGACCACCAGGAGGTCGCACCCCTTGCGGGCCAGTTTGTCGCGCCCGTTGGCCAGCACGTTGTCGGTCTCGGCCGCGAACCCCACGATGACCGACGGCCCCTGCCCCTCGGCGGCCCGCCGCGCGCCGAGTTCGGCGAGGATGTCGGGGTTCTCGGCCAGGTGGATCGGCTCAGGCTCGCCGGACGTCTTCTTGATCTTGGAGTCGGACCGCGCGACCGGCCGGAAGTCGGCGACCGCCGCCGCCATCACGACCGCGTCCGCGCCGTCGGAGGCGGACAGCACCGCCTCCCGGAGCTCCGCCGTGGACTCCACGCGCACCACCTTGGCGCCCGCCGGGTCGGGCAGCGCCACGTTGGCGGCGATCACGGTGACCTCGGCGCCGCGCGCGACGGCGGTGCGGGCCAGGGAGTAGCCCTGCAGGCCGGAGGAGCGGTTGCCGATGAAGCGCACCGGGTCGATGGCCTCACGGGTGCCGCCCGCCGAGACGACGACCCTGCGCCCGGCCAGGTCGCGAGGGACGCCGCGCAGCACCGCGCGGCAGACGTCGAAGATCTCGGGCGGGTCGGGCAGCCTGCCGGGGCCGGTGTCGGCGCCGGTGAGGCGGCCGGAGGCGGGATCGATGACCACGGCGCCGCGCTCGCGGAGCGTGGCCACGTTGGCGCGGGTGGCCGGGTGCTCCCACATCTCGGTGTGCATGGCGGGCGCGAACACCACGGGGCAGCGCGCCGTGAGCAGCGTCGTGGTGAGCAGGTCGCCCGTCAGCCCCTGGGCGGCCTTGGCGAGCACGTCGGCGGTGGCCGGCGCGACGACGACGAGGTCGGCGCCCTGGCCGATGCGGACGTGGGGGACCTCGTGGACGTCGTCCCACACCTCGGTGGACACCGGATTGCCCGACAGCGCGGCCCAGGTGGGCTCGCCGACGAAGCGCAGGGCGTCGCGGGTGGGGACCACCCGCACCTCGTGCCCCGACTCGGTGAACAGGCGCAGCAGTTCGCACGCCTTGTACGCGGCGATGCCGCCGCTGACTCCGAGGACGACCTTCATCGCGAAGGTCAGACCGCGCCTTCGATGGGCTCCGCGTTGAGCAGGCCCTCTGAGACCTCGCGCAGTGCGATGGACAGCGGCTTCTCCTGGGCGTGCGTCTCGACCAGCGGGCCGACGTACTCCAGCAGGCCCTCGCCGAGCTGGGAGTAGTAGGCGTTGATCTGGCGGGCGCGCTTGGCGCCCATGATCACCAAGGAGTACTTGCTGTCGACGATGTCGAGCAGCGAGTCGATCGACGGGTTGGTGATGCCCTCAGCGACCGGGGACATTCCTGCCACGGTGTCAGACCTCTCGGTTGGTGGATGTCGCGACCCCCTGAGGGTCGGTCATCAAGGCTATCAGCCGGTGGCATACGTCCTGGACATTCGTGTTGACCAGGGTGAGGTCGAATTCCGGTTCGGCCGCCATCTCGACGCGTCCGGCGGCGAGGCGGCGCTCGATGACGTCGTCGGGCTCGGTGCCTCGGCCGCGCAGCCGCTTCTCAAGCTCTTCCCAGGTGGGCGGGGCGAGGAAGACCAGCAGCGCCTCCGGCATCGCCTCGCGGACCTGCCGCGCGCCCTCAAGGTCGATCTCCAGCAACGTGGGGATCCCGGCGCCGAGCCGCTCCAGCACGGCCGCGCGCGGCGTGCCGTAGCGGTTGCCGGCGAACTCGGCCCATTCGAGGAGTTCGCCCGCGCCGACGAGCCGGTCGAACTCGGGGCCGTCGACGAAGAAGTAGTGGAGCCCGTGCACCTCTCCGGGGCGGGGCTTCCTGGTGGTCACCGAGACCGACAGCCACACCTCTGGGTGTGCCTGCCGGATCTCGGCGACGACCGTGGACTTACCGACGCCCGACGGCCCGGACAGGACCGTCAGACGTCTGGGAGGAGGGAAGCCGACCGCCGTGTCACGGGTCCTCGTACTGTCGGACCAAGACCTGTCGGTCACTTCCTACCCCCCGTTTGAAGCAGCTCGTTCGTGTGAAGACGAGATTAGCTCTCGCCACCACCGAACTCGCGCTCGAGGGCTGCCCTCTGGTTCGCGCCGAGACCGCGCACACGGCGCGACTCGGCGATCGTGAGCCGCTCCATGAGTTGCTTGGCGCGCACCTTGCCCACGCCGGGGAGCGACTCCAAAAGCGCCGACACCTTCATCTTGCCGATGACGTCGTCGGTCTGCCCGTCCTTGAGCACCTCAGCCAGAGAAACCGCGCCATGCTTGAGCCGGTTCTTGACCTCGGCACGCTCTTTACGGGCCTTGGCAGCCTTCTCAAGGGCTGCGGCGCGCTGCTCGGGGGTCAGGGGAGGAAGAGCCACGCCGGGTCACCTCGAATTTCTGTCGATGTACTCGGACGAGAGGGGAAACTAGCTGGTCATCGCCACCTAGGCAACGCCAAGAGCGGTTTCTGTCACGACAAAATCGAGACGTTCACTCTCCGTGCTCGGAAAACTACCGTGTGGTGACCGAATCGCGTTCACTTCCCGCTTCTCACGGGGTTGCCGCTAAAGTGATCATGCCTGTCGCGGCGACCCCGCCAGGGGCCGCGAACCCCGGCGCCGCCGAGGGTTGCGGGCCGTGCCATGCCCGCGTCCGGCCCGGCGGGGTCCGCGTTCCGCGGCCCGAACCCACCTTCACGGCGAAGCCGCCCCACCGCGCCCCGCCGCCGTGTGCGCGCCTCTCCGGGCGCCGCTCCTGAAAGCGTCCTACGCCCCGCCGAGACGCCGCCCCCTTATCCGTCCACCGGGAGCTCCCGAAAACGCCCTGAGAGCCTTCTCAGGAACGCCGGAGGCATATTCCGGTAAGGGCCGGGGCCTTACTCGGGTAAGGGAACGCCGTCACGGCGGGACGCGATGCGGCGAGTGGCGTGGCGCACGGCCGGAAACGCACGTCGGCGGGGGGCGGGTAAGGGGGCCGCGCCGTAACGGAAAGCCCATCGGAGAGAACGCGCGGTAACGGAAGGCCCGCCGTCGGGGGACGCGGCGCGACGGGCGCCCGCGCTCAGCCCGCCTTGCGCAGGGCGGCCGCGATGGCCGCCGCGGCGGCGCCCGGGTCCTCGGCGCCCGTGATCGGGCGGCCGATCACCAGCAGGTCCGCGCCGTCGGCCAGGGCCCGCTCGGGCGTCGCCACCCGCGCCTGGTCCTGCGTGCCGCCGCCCTCGGGACGCACCCCCGGCGTGATCAGCAGGACGTCGGGTCCGACCTCCGCCCGCACGGCCGCCACCTCGTGCGGCGAGCACACCACCGCCGTCGCCCCCGCCGTCACCGCCATCGCCGCCAGCCGCCGCACCGCCGCCTCGGCGGGCCCGGCCAGCCCGACGGCGGCGAGATCGGCCTCCGTCATCGACGTGAGCACGGTCACCGCCGCGATCCTGGCCCCTGGCGCGCCCTCGACGGCCGCCTGGATCATCGCGGGCCCCCCGGAGGCGTGGACCGTCAGGATCGACGGCCGCAGCCGTGAGACGGCCCTTGCGGCCCCCGCGACGGTGTTGGGGATGTCGTGCAGCTTCAGGTCGAGGAAGACGCTCAGCTCGCCCGCCTCCCGCACGGCCGCGACCACGTCCGGCCCGTGGCGGAGGTACAGCTCCAGCCCGACCTTGACGGTGGTGACGTGCGGGGCGACCAGCCCGGCCCAGCGGGCGGCGGTCGCGAGGTCCGGCGCGTCGAGCGCGACGGCGATGGGGGCGGGACTCGGCGTCACAGGGAGCTCTCCTCGTGCAGGTGGCGGGCGGGGCTGCCCGGCGGGCGATGGGCCAGGCCGACCGCGTCGGCCAGGCGCTGGAAGCCGCGTGCGCGCAGCAGGTCCTCGAGTTCGCGCTCGATGCGCAGGCACGCGTAGGGGTCGTGGAAGAGCGCCGTGCCGACGCCGACCGCGCAGGCTCCGGCGAGGACGAGCTGGAAGGCGTCCTCGCCGGTCATGACGCCGCCGACGCCGACGATGGGTGTGCCGGGCAGCGCCGAGTGGACCTGCCACACGCACCGCACCGCCAGCGGCAGCACGGCCGGGCCCGACAGTCCCCCGGTCACGGCGGCGAGCGCCGGGCGCAGCGAGACGGTGTCGATGCTCATGCCGAGCGGATTGTTGATCATGGAAAGGGCGTCGGCGCCCGCGTCCACGCAGGCCCGCGCCACCGAGACGATGTCGGCCACGTCCGGTGCGAGCTTGGCCACGACCGGCGCGTCGTACCTCATGACCGAGCGGACCGAGGCGACGACCTCGGCGGCCGCACCGCCCTCGCGGGCGAACACCCGGCCTCTGTCCTCGATGTTCGGGCACGACAGGTTGACCTCGACGGCCGTCACGCCCGGCGCGTCGGCGAGCCTGCGCGCCAGCGCCGCGTACTCGGCGACGGTGCCGCCGCCGATCGAGACGATGGTCTTGATGCCGCGCTGGGCCAGCCACGGCAGCTCGCGTTCGAGGAAGACGTCGATGCCCGGCCCCTGGAGGCCGACCGCGTTGAGCATCCCCGACGGCGTCTCCGCCATGCGCGGCGTCGGCCGCCCGGCGCGCGGCGCCATCGTGATCGACCTGGTGACGAGGGCGCCGAGCCGGTGCAGATCGAAGAACTGGGCGAGTTCGCGGCCCGACGCCGCGCACCCCGCGGCGGTGGTGACCGGGCTGGCGAGTTCGACGTGCGCGAGGAAGGTCCGCATGTCAACCGACATGTCGGGCGCCACCCCCCGGCGCGCCGAGCGCGTCGAACGGGATCGTCCCGACGTCCTCGAACCGCACCCGCTCCCCCCTGAACACCGGGCCGTCGGCGCAGGCCCGCAGCATCCGCGTCACGCCGTCGTCGCCGATGACCGGCAGCACGCACGTCATGCAGATGCCGATGCCGCACGCCATCGACTCCTCCACCGCCACCTGGACCGGGATGCCGGCCTCGATCCCCACCGCCGTGACCTCGCGCAGCGTGCGCATCGGGCCGCAGGCGTACACGACGTCGGCGCGGGTGTCGGCGATCACGCCGGGCAGCGCGTCCGTGACCGCGCCGCGCACGCCGAGCGAGCCGTCCTCCGTGGTGAGCGTGACCGTGGCGCGCTCGGCCATGCGCCTGGCCCGCATCGCGCCGAACACCCGGTCGGCCGAGGCCGCGCCGAGCACGAAGTCGACCCGGCAGCCGCGCTCGGCCAGCGCGTCGGCCAGCGGGATGGGGACGGCGGCGCCGTGCTCGGCGCCGACCAGCACGCAGTGGCACGGGTCGCGCGGCAGCGGGAACGGCCGCCCGAGCGGTCCCACCAGGGCGATCGTGTCACGGGCGCGCCGCTCGGCCAGCCAGGAGGTGCCCGGCCCGGCGGCGGTGAAGACGAGTTCCACCGTGCCGCCGTACTCAGGTTTGACGTCGTGGACGTACAGGGCGCGGCGCGTCACCATCGAGGTGCGCGCGCCGCCCACCGACACGCTCACGAAGTGGCCGGGGCGGAAGCGCTCGGCGATGCCGGGCGCCACCACGGTCAGCGCATGATAGGCGTCGACCCGGCGCGTCGTCAGCACCGTGCCCGTCACCTGCACCGGTGTGCCGGCCAGTGTCGCTCACCTCCTGCGGGGTCACCCCCGAAGCGCTCGTGCGTGCTCCTGGAGGGACCGTACGCCAACATCGCCCCTAACCTTGGCCTGGATGCCCGCGGCGGCCGCGGCGAGTCCCTGGACCGTGGTGATGCACGGGATGCCGCGCAGCACCGCCGCGGTGCGGATGTCATAGCCGTCGAGCCTCGGCCCCGACTGCCCCGGGCTGCCGAACGGGGTGTTGACGATCAGGTCGACCTCGCCGTCCAGGATGCGCCGGACGATCGTGGGCTCACCTCCGGGTCCCTCGCCGTCGCTCTGCTTGCGCACGATCTTGGCATGGACCCCGTTGCGGCGCAGCACCTCGGCGGTGCCCTCGGTGGCGAGGATCTCGAAGCCGAGATCGGCCAGCGCGCGCACCGGGAAGATCATCGAGCGCTTGTCCCGATTGGCGACCGAGACGAAGGCGCGGCCCTTGACCGGCAGCTCGCCGTACGCGCCCGCCTGCGACTTGGCGTAGGCGATGCCGAAGAACTCGTCGATGCCCATGACCTCGCCGGTCGAGCGCATCTCGGGGCCGAGCACGGTGTCGACGCCCCGGAAGCGGTTGAACGGCAGCACCGCCTCCTTGACCGCGATCGAGGCATCCAGCGGCAGGGTGCCGCCGTCGCCGGTCGCGGGCAGCATGCCCTCGGCGCGGAGTTCGGCGATCGTGGCGCCCATCATGACGCGGGCGGCCGCCTTCGCCAGCGGCACCGCGGTCGCCTTCGACACGAAGGGGACCGTACGGCTGGCCCGGGGGTTGGCCTCCAGGACGTACAGGACACCGGCCGACATCGCGTACTGGACGTTGAGCAGCCCGCGCACCCCGACCCCCTCGGCGATGCCGAGGGTGGCGGCGCGGATGCGCTTGATGTCGTTGCCGCCGAGGGTGATCGGCGGCAGCGCGCACGCCGAGTCGCCGGAGTGGATCCCGGCCTCCTCGATGTGCTCCATGACGCCGCCGAGGTAGAGCTCCTCGCCGTCGAACAGCGCGTCGACGTCGATCTCGATGGCCTCGTCGAGGAACTTGTCGACGAGCACCGGGTGGCCGCCCTCCTGGGCCGCCATGTACGTGGTCAGGGTCTCGTCGTCGTAGACGATCGCCATGCCGGCGCCGCCCAGCACGTACGAGGGACGCACCAGCACCGGGTAGCCGATCTCCTCGGCGATCTCCAGGGCCTCGGCGACGCTGAGCGCGGTGCCGTGCCTGGGCGCGGGCAGCCCGGCCTCGGCCAGCACCCGGCCGAACGCGCCGCGCTCCTCGGCGAGGTGGATCGACTCGGGCGAGGTGCCGACCACGGGCACGCCCGCGTCCTTGAGCGCCTGGGCCAGGCCGAGCGGCGTCTGGCCGCCGAGCTGGACGATGACGCCCACGACCGGGCCGGTCTGCTGCTCGGCGTGGACGACCTCAAGGACGTCCTCCAGCGTGAGCGGCTCGAAGTAGAGCCGGTCGGAGGTGTCGTAGTCGGTGGAGACGGTCTCGGGGTTGCAGTTGACCATGACGGTCTCGAACCCGGCGCGCGACAGTTCGAAGGAGGCGTGCACGCAGGCGTAGTCGAACTCGATGCCCTGGCCGATGCGGTTGGGGCCGGAGCCGAGGATGAGGACCTTGGGCCGCTCGCCGTACGGGACCTCGTTCTCCTCGTCGTAGGTCGAGTAGAGGTAGGGCGTGCGGGCGGCGAACTCGGCCGCGCAGGTGTCGACGGTGTTGTAGACCGGGCGCAGGCCGAGAGCGTGGCGCAGGTCGCGCACACGGGTCTCGCCGAGCCCCCTGATCTCGCCGATCTGGGCGTCGGAGAAGCCGTGCCGCTTGGCCCGCTCCAGCACCTCGCGAGACAGCTCCGCGGCCTCGGCCAGCGCCCGCGCCTCCTCGTCGAGCAGCATGAGCTGGTCGACGAACCAGGGGTCGACGCTGGTGGCCTCGACCAGGTCGGCGGCGGCGGCGCCGGCCCTGATCGCCTGCTGCATCGTGCGCAGCCGCCCGTCGTGGGGGGTACGGCAGGCGTCGAGCAGCGCCGTCCTGTCCTCGACGGGCCCGGCCCACGAGAGGGCCGAGTCCTTCTTCTCCAGCGACCGCAGCGCCTTCTGCAGCGCCTCGGTGAACGAGCGGCCGATGGCCATGGCCTCGCCCACCGACTTCATGTGCGTGGTGAGGGTCTGGTCGGCGCCGCGGAACTTCTCGAAGGCGAAGCGCGGCACCTTGACCACGATGTAGTCGAGGGTCGGCTCGAAGGAGGCCGGGGTCTCCTTGGTGATGTCGTTGGGGATCTCGTCGAGGGTGTAGCCGATGGCCAGCTTCGCGGCGATCTTGGCGATCGGGAAGCCGGTGGCCTTGGAGGCCAGGGCGCTGGAGCGCGACACGCGCGGGTTCATCTCGATGACGATCATGCGGCCGGTGCGCGGGTTGACCGCGAACTGGATGTTGCAGCCGCCGGTGTCGACGCCGACCTCGCGGATGACCGCGATGGCCACGTCGCGCATGTTCTGGTACTCGCGGTCGGTGAGGGTCAGCGCGGGCGCGACGGTCACGCTGTCGCCGGTGTGGACGCCCATCGGGTCGATGTTCTCGATGGAGCACACGATGACCACGTTGTCGTGCTTGTCGCGCATGACCTCCAGCTCGTACTCCTTCCAGCCGAGGATGGACTCCTCCAGGAGCACCTCGGTGGTCGGCGAGGCGTCGAGCCCGGCGCCCGCGATGCGGCGCAGGTCGGCCTCGTCGTGGGCGAAGCCGGAGCCGACTCCGCCCATGGTGAAGGAGGGCCGCACGACCAGCGGGTAGCCCAGCTCGGGCACGGCGGCCAGGCACTCGTCCATGGTGTGGCAGATGATCGACTTGGCGGACTCGGCGTTGAGGCCGTGCTCGCGCGCGACCTTGGCGACGATCTCCTTGAAACGCTCGCGGTTCTCCCCCGCCTGGATCGCGTCGAAGTCGGCGCCGATCAGCTCGACGGCGTACTGCTCAAGCACGCCCGCCTCGTGCAGCGCGACGGCGGTGTTGAGCGCGGTCTGCCCGCCCAGCGTCGGCAGGAGCGCGTCGGGGCGCTCCTTGGCGATGATCTTCTCGACGAACTCGGGGGTGATCGGCTCGACGTAGGTGGCGTCGGCGAACTCGGGGTCGGTCATGATCGTGGCCGGGTTGCTGTTGACCAGGATCACCCGGAAGCCCTCGTCGCGCAGCACGCGGCAGGCCTGGGTGCCCGAGTAGTCGAACTCGCACGCCTGCCCGATGACGATGGGGCCGGAGCCGATCACCAGGACCGACGAGATGTCCTCACGCTTGGGCACGGCTCATGACCTCACAGAACTCGTCGAAAAGGTATGCGGCGTCGTGCGGCCCCGCGGCCGCCTCCGGGTGGTACTGGACGCTGAAGGCGCGCCCGTCGAGCAGCCGCAGCCCCTCGACGCAGCCGTCGTTGAGGTTGACGTGGCTGACCTCACCCGGCCCGTACGGCGTGTCGAACGCCGGCGGCGCCTGTACGGCGAAGCCGTGGTTGTGGGCGGAGATCTCCACCTTGCCGGTGCGCACGTCCTTGACCGGCTGGTTGACCCCCCGGTGGCCGTAGCGCAGCTTGTAGGTGGAAAGGCCCAGCGCCCGTCCGAAGAGCTGGTTGCCGAAGCAGATGCCGAAGAACGGCACCCTGGCCTCCAGCACCTTCCGCAGGGCGGTGACGTCGGCGGTGGCCGGGTCGCCCGGCCCGTTGGAGAAGAAGACGCCGTCGGGACGTACCGCCATGATCTGCTCGAAGGTGGCGTCCGCGGGCAGCACGTGCACCTCGCAGCCGCGCTCGGCCATGCGCTGCGGCGTCATGCCCTTGATGCCGAGGTCGACGGCGGCCACGGTGAACCGCTTGGCCCCGACGGCGGGCACCACGTACGGCCGGGCGGTGGACACCTCGGCCGCGAGGGCGGCGCCCTCCATGAGGGGCGCCTGCCGCACCCGCTCGGCCAGGGCCTCGACCGGCTCGCCGGGCGCGGTGAAGATGCCGGCGCGCATGGCGCCGCGCTCGCGCAGGTGGCGGGTGAGCGCGCGGGTGCCGCGCAGGGCGATGCCGACGACGCCCTGCTCCTTGAGGTAGGCGTCGAGCGAGCGGGTGGCCCGCCAGTTGGAGACCACGCGGGAGGGCTCGCGCACCACGTATCCGGCGACCCAGACCCGCGAGGACTCGGGGTCCTCGTCGTTGACTCCGGTGTTGCCGATGTGGGGCGCGGTCATCGCCACGATCTGGCGGTGGTAGGAGGGGTCGGTGAGGGTCTCCTGGTAGCCGGTCATGCCGGTGTTGAAGACCATCTCGCCGAACGTCTCGCCTTCGGCGCCGTAGGGGGTTCCGAGGAAGAAACGGCCGTCTTCCAGGACGAGCACCGCGTCGGTCACACCAGCTTCCCTTCGAGGACGGTGGGCTTGCCGCGCAGGAAGGTAGCCATCACGCGGCCGGGCAGGGTCATGCCCTCGTACGGGGTGTTGCGGCTCTTGGAGGTGAACCCGCGTGGATCGACCTCGGTGCGCGCGGAGGGGTCGTACAGGACGATGTTGGCCGGGGCCCCGGCCTCGATCGGGTGGCCGTGGCCGGCCAGGCGGCCGATCTCGGCGGGTTTGGCGGACATGCGCGCGGCGACGCCCGCCCAGTCGAGCAGGCCGGTGTCGACCATGGCCTCCTGGACGACGCTGAGCGCGGTCTCCAGGCCGATCATGCCCATGGCGGCGGCCGCCCACTCGGTCTCCTTGTCCTCGACCGGGTGGGGGGCGTGGTCGGTCGCGACCACGTCGATGGTGCCGTCGGCGAGGGCCGTGCGCAGCGCCTCGACGTCGGCTCGGGTGCGCAGCGGCGGGTTGACCTTGTAGATGGGGTTGTAGGGGCCGTTGGGCGAGTCCTCGACGAGGTCGTCGGTGAGGAGCAGGTGGTGGGGCGTGACCTCGGCGGTGACGTTCCAGCCCTTGGACTTGGCCCAGCGGATGATCTCGACGGAGCCCGCGGTGGACACGTGGCAGACGTGCAGGCGCGAGCCGACGTGTGCGGCCAGCAGGCAGTCGCGGGCGATGATCGCCTCCTCCGCGACGGCGGGCCAGCCGGCCAGGCCGAGGCGGCCGGAGACGACGCCCTCGTTCATCTGGGCGCCCTCGGTGAGCTTGGGCTCCTGGGCGTGCTGGGCGACGACGCCGTCGAAGGCCTTGACGTACTCGAGGGCGCGGCGCATGAGGACGGCGTCGTCCACGCAGCGGCCGTCGTCGGAGAAGACGCGGACCCGGGCGGCGGAGTCGGCCATGGCGCCGAGTTCGGCCAGCTGCCTGCCCTCCAGGCCGACGGTGACGGCGCCGACGGGCCGCACGTCGCAGTAGCCGCCCTCCTGGCCGAGCCGGTAGACCTGCTCGACGACACCGGCGGTGTCGGCGACGGGCGAGGTGTTGGCCATGGCGTGGACGGCGGTGTAGCCGCCCCTGGCGGCCGACTGGGTGCCGGTGAGGACGGTCTCGGCGTCCTCCCGGCCGGGCTCGCGCAGGTGGGTGTGGAGGTCGACCAGGCCGGGCAGCGCGACGGCGCCCCTGCCGTCGACGACCTCGGCGCCGCCCTTGAGGCCGGTGCCGATCTCGGCGACGCGGCCGTCCTCGATCCTGATGTCGGCGGGCTCGCCGCCGAGGATCCGTACGTTGGCGATCAGCATCAGATCTCTCCCCCGAGGAGCAGGTACAGGACGGCCATGCGGGTGGTCACGCCGTTGGCGACCTGCTCGACGATGGTCGAGCGCGCGGAGTCCGCCACCTCGGCGGCGATCTCCATGCCCCTGTTCATGGGGCCGGGGTGCATGACGATGGCCTCGTCGGGCATTTTGGCGAAGCGGTCGCGGTCGAGGCCGTAGCGCCGGGAGTACTCGCGCTCGCTCGGGAAGTAGGCGGCGTTCATGCGCTCCTTCTGCACCCGGAGCATCATGACGGCGTCGGACTTGGGCAGGACGGCGTCGAGGTCGTAGGAGACCTCGCACGGCCAGGTGCCGACCGAGACGGGCAGCAGCGTGGGCGGGGCGACGAGGGTGACCTCGGCGCCGAGGGTGGCAAGGAGCAGCACGTTGGAGCGGGCGACGCGGGAGTGGAGCACGTCGCCGACGATCGTGACGCGGCGGCCGTCGAGCGAGCCGAGGCGGCGGCGCATGGAGAAGGCGTCGAGCAGGGCCTGTGTGGGGTGCTCGTGGGTGCCGTCTCCGGCGTTGACGACGCTGCCGCGCACCCAGTCGGCCAGGCGGTGCGGGGCACCGGAGGCGCCGTGGCGGATGACGACGGCGTCGGCGCCCATGGCCTCCAGCGTCAGGGCGGTGTCCTTGAGCGACTCGCCCTTGGAGACGGACGAGCCCTTGGCGGAGAAGTTGATGACGTCGGCCGACAGGCGCTTGGCGGCGGCCTCGAAGCTGATGCGGGTGCGGGTGGAGTCCTCGAAGAAGAGGTTGACCACGGTGCGGCCGCGCAGTGTCGGCAGCTTCTTGATGGACCGTTCCGAAACCCTGGCGAGTTCTTCGGCGGTGTCGAGGATGAGCAGCGCGTCGTCCCTGGTGAGGTCGGCGGCCGAAAGCAGGTGCTTGTTCACTTGATCAGCTCCACGGCGTCGCGCCCGTCGTTCTCCCGCAGGAGGACCTTGACCTTCTCGCTCTTGGCGGTGGGCAGGTTCCTGCCGACGTAGTCGGCGCGGATGGGCAGC
The DNA here is from genome assembly GCF_039525605.1 of Nonomuraea longicatena. Classification (NCBI taxonomy): domain Bacteria; kingdom Bacillati; phylum Actinomycetota; class Actinomycetes; order Streptosporangiales; family Streptosporangiaceae; genus Nonomuraea; species Nonomuraea longicatena. Next base: position 34,327 of record NZ_BAAAHQ010000017.1, read on the forward strand.
TCGCGGTGGCCCCGATCGACGAGGACGGCGAGCTGGACGGCGCGCGGGCGGCCGAGATCGTTGAGCGCGTCGAGCGCGGCGCGGATGGTGCGGCCGGAGAACAGGACGTCGTCGACGAGGACGATGACCCGGTCGTCGATGCCCTCTGCGGGCAGTTCGGTGTGGCCGAGCGCGCGGGCGGGCTTGGAGCGCAGGTCGTCGCGGTACATCGTGATGTCGAGCGAGCCGCGCGGGACCTTGACGTCCTCGACCTGCTCCAGCCGGGCCGCGATGCGGTCGGCGAGCGTCGCGCCCCTGGTCGGGATGCCGAGGAGGATGACGTCCTGGGCGCCCTTGGTGCGCTCGAGGATCTCGTGCGCGATCCGGGTCAGCGCCCGGTGGATGTCGGGGCCTTCGAGGACGGCCCTGGATTGGGACATGCGGGATCTCACCACCTTCCCCGCCTCACGGGACGGGACTTAAAAGGGTGTCGGTCGGGACACACAGTACCAGGCACTACCAGCGACGATACGGCGGGGCCCGCTGGGGTTAGCCTGGTCTGGCACGTTCTGTGATCGGAGGGTTACGTTGGGTGCGGAGCTTCGCCGGATCCGGCAGCGGATCAGGTCGGTCAGGTCCACGGCCAAGATCACGCGGGCGCAGGAGCTGATCGCCTCGGCGCGGGTGGGCCGGGCGCGCGAGCGGGCCTCGGCGGCCGAGCCGTACTCACGGGAGATCTCCCGGGCGGTCTCGGCGCTGGTGAGCCACCACCTGCACATCGGCCACGCGCTGCTCAACGAGCGGCCGGACGCCTCGCGGGTGGCGGTGCTGGTGATGGCGAGCGACCGGGGGTTCGCGGGCGGCTACAACCACAACGTGATCAAGCACGGCCAGGCCCTGCGCGCGCTGTTCGAGCGCCAGGGCAAGGAGGTCGTGCACTACGTGGTCGGGCGCAAGGGGGCCGAGTGGTTCGACTTCCGCGGCCTCGGGACGGCGGGGCGGTGGACGGGGTCCACCGGGCGGCCCGAGTACGCGACGGCGGCGGAGGTCGGGCAGACGCTCATCGAGGCGTTCGACATGCCGACGCGCGAGGGCGGGGTGGGCGGGGTGCACGTGGTCCACACCGAGTTCGTCTCGATGCTGACGCAGAAGGCGGTGGCGACCAGGATCCTGCCGATGGAGGTGGAGGAGGTCGAGCAGGAGGACGTGCGGCCGCCGGGCGGCTTCCCGAAGGCGCCCTACGAGTTCGACCCGTCGCCGCACGAGGTGCTGGACGCGCTGTTGCGCAAGTACGTGCGCTCGCGGATCTGGTACATGATGCTGTCGTCGGCGGCGGCCGAGCACGCGGCGCGGCGCACGGCGATGATGGCCGCGACGGAGAACGCGACGGAGCTGATCGAGAAGCTGACCCGGCAGGCCAACGAGGCCAGGCAGGCCGAGATCACGACGGAGATCACCGAGATCGTGAGCGGCGCCGAGGCGCTGGAGCACCGCTGACGATTTGGCGAAAGCGGAAGAATCAGGATAAAACCTCCTTTCAGGTTTCGGGGGGAGTTATGTCATGGCGCTGTCCGCGCGCGAGCAGGCCGAGCTCGACGCCATCGCGCGCCGCATCCGCGCGGAGGAGCCCGCCCTCGCCGCCCGCCTGGCCGCCCACGACGAGGATGCCGATGCCGATGCCGACACCCGCTCGGCGCGCGAGCTGTGGCCGGTGGCGCTGATCGCCGTGTGCCTGGCCGTCTTCACCGTCGCGCTCGCGCTCAGCACCGGTTCACCCGATCCCCTGACCCAGACCGTGATCAGGTAATTTCCGGGCACCCGCCGTGTTAGTCCCTACCTCTAGGGGCACGTCACCGTTTGTCCTGTGACGACGGTGCCGGGGGGCGCGCATGGGTGGACCTGTCGGCGACAGTCCGCGAAGCGGGCTGACCTCCGACCGGTCGCCCCCGGGCGACGGCGCGGCGGCAGGACAGGACTCCGAACCGGGCAAGCTCAGCCTCGCCCAGGCCACCGCCCTGGTCGTCGGCAACATCGTCGGCACCGGCGTCTTCCTGCTGCCCGCCTCGCTGTCGGCGTACGGGACCGTCAGCCTGCTCGCCATGGTCCTCGTCACCGTCGGGGCCGTGGCGCTGGCCGTCGTCTTCGGCCGGCTCGGCGCCCGCATCCCCTCGGCGGGCGGGCCGTACGCCTACGCCCGCGACGCCTTCGGCGAGTTCACCGGGTTCTGGACCGCCTGGTCGTTCTGGCTGACCGCCTGGATCGGCAACGCCGCGATCGTCGTCGTCTGGGTCAACTACGTCAACTACTTCCTGCACTGGGACAGCGCCGGAGGGCAGATCGCCATCGCCCTGGTCGGCCTGTGGCTCCCGGCGCTGATCAACCTGTCCGGCGTGCGGAACATCGGCACCTTCGCACTGGTCACCACCGTGCTGAAGTTCATCCCGCTGGTCTTCGTCGGTGTGGTCGGCCTGTTCTTCGTCCAGAGCGCGAACTTCGGCCCGTTCAACGCCACCGGGGGAAACTGGGCGGCCGCCCTGTCGACGGCGGGCGCGCTCGCCCTGTTCATCTACTCCGGCGTCGAGAGCGGCACCATCGTCGCCGAGAAGGTGCGCGACCCCAGGCGCAACATCGGCCGCGCCAGCGTGTACGGCGTGCTGATCTGCGCGGCGATGTACCTGCTGTCCACCGTGGCCGTCTTCGGCACCGTGCCGTACGAGCGGCTCCCCCACTCGACGGCCCCCTTCGCCGACGCCATCAACAACATGTTCGGCGGCGGCGTCGGCGGCGGCATCATGGCCGCCTGCGCCATCGTGTCCGGCGTCGGCGCGCTCAGCGGCTGGATCATGCTGGTCGCCGAGATGCCGCTGGCCGCCGCCCGCGACGGCATGTTCCCGAAGGCGTTCACCCGCGAGACCCGGCGCGGCGCCCCCTGGATCGGCATCGTGGTGGGCACGGCGCTCACGACGGCCGCGATGCTCTACAACTACCTGGGCACCGACACCGGGTTCGACGCGATCCTGCTCATCGCCACCTTCACCACGGTCATCCCGTACTTCTTCTCCGCCTGCGCCCAGCTGTACTGGCTCGTCACGGGGGCCAGGCGGATCCAGGGCGCGCGGCTGGGGCGGGACCTGGCCGTCTGCGCCGTGGCGATCCTGTTCGCCTTCTGGATGACGTACGGCGCCGGGAAGGACGCGATCTTCATCGGCTTCCTGATGCTCCTCGTGGGCGTGCCCGTCTACATCTGGGTCAAGTCCAGGCGCGGCGAGTACGGCCCGCGCGAAACCACTCCGACGACCGACTAGGGACGGCAGACACATGACCTTTCACGTCGACTCCGAGGTGGGCAGGCTCAGTCAGGTACTGCTGCACCGGCCGGGGCTGGCCCTCAAGCGCCTGACCCCCACCAACAAGGACGACTTCCTCTTCGACGACGTGCTCTGGGTGCAGCGGGCCGTGGAGGAGCACGAGGAGTTCCAGCGGGTGCTGCGCGAACTCGGCGTCACCGTGTGGCTGCTGGCCGACCTGCTGCGCGAGACCCTCGACATCCCCGAGGCCCGCAAGCACGTGCTGGAGCACGTCGTGGACGAGCGCTGGCTGGGCCCGCTGGCCACCGACGCCGTGCGCAACACACTGGACGCGATGCCCTCCGCCGAGTTGCAGCCGTTCCTGACCGGCGGGATCACCAAGGGCGAGATGCTGGAGCGCGGCGTGGACCCCAAGAGCGTGGCCTACCACGCGCTCACCGAGGAGGACTTCGTCCTGCCGCCGCTGCCCAACCACCTGTTCACCCGCGACACCTCCTGCTGGATCTACAACGGCGTGTCGATCAACGCGATGCGCAAGAAGGCCCGGCAGGCCGAGACGATCAACCTGGAGGCCGTCTACCGCTTCCATCCGGCCTTCGCCGCCGGGTTCGGCAAGCCGGACGAGGGCGGGTTCAACGTGTGGATGCCGGGCACCGCGGTCGCGCCCGCCACCATCGAGGGCGGGGACGTGCTGGTCATCGGGCGCGGCGCCGTCCTCGTCGGGATGAGCGAGCGCACCCAGCCGCAGGCGGTCGAGATGCTCGCGCGCAACCTTTTCCACTCGGCGGGCGCCCGGAAGATCGTGGCGCTGAACATGCCGAAGGCGCGGGCGTTCATGCACCTGGACACCGTGATGACCATGGTGGACGTGGGCGTGTTCACGCAGTACGCCGGGCTCGGCATGCTGCCGTCGTACACGATCGAGCCCGGTGACACCGAGAAGGAGCTCAAGGTCACCGACCACCCGGCCGAGGACATGCACAAGGCCATCGCGCGGGCGCTCGACCTGGACGAGATCACCGTCCTCACCGCCCACCAGGACGTGTACGCGGCCGAGCGCGAGCAGTGGGACGACGGCTGCAACGTCCTGGCCGTCGAGCCCGGCGTGGTGCTCGCCTACGAGCGAAACACCACGACCAACAACCACCTGCGCTCCCACGGCATCGAGGTGATCACCATCAGGGGCTCCGAGCTGGGCAGGGGGCGCGGCGGGCCCCGCTGCATGAGCTGCCCGCTGGAGCGCGACGGCATCTGACGAACGGTTTCGGGGGACCACATGGCATTCAACCTGCGCGGGCGCAGCTTCCTCAAGGAGCTCGACTTCACACCGGAGGAGTTCGCGTTCCTGCTGCGCCTGTCCGCCGACCTCAAGGCGGCCAAGTACGCCGGGACCGAGCGGCAGCGGATGCGCGGCAGGAACATCGCGCTGATCTTCGAGAAGACCTCGACGCGCACCCGCTGCGCGTTCGAGGTCGCCGCGCACGACCAGGGCGCGCACGTCACCTTCCTGGACCCGGCCGGGTCGCAGATGGGGCACAAGGAGTCGGTCAAGGACACCGCCCGCGTTCTCGGCCGGATGTTCGACGGCATCGAGTACAGGGGCAGCGCTCAGGCGCACGTCGAGGAGCTGGCCGCCTACTCGGGGGTGCCGGTCTGGAACGGGCTGACCGACCAGTGGCACCCGACGCAGATGCTCGCCGACATGCTGACCATGCGGGAGCACGGCGAGCGGCCGCTGCGCGAGCTGTCGTTCGCCTACCTCGGTGACGCCCGCAACAACATGGGCAACTCGCTGCTGGTGACGGGCGCGATGTTCGGCATGGACGTGCGCCTCGTGGCGCCGAAGGCGCTGCGGCCCGACCCGGGGCTCGTCGTCCGGCCCGCCGAGGAACTGGCCCGGAGCACCGGGGCGCGGATCACCGTCACCGACGACGTCGCGAAGGGCGTCGAGGGCGCCGACTTCGTCTACACCGACGTGTGGGTGTCGATGGGCGAGCCGAAACGCGTGTGGGACGAGCGGATCGAGCTCCTGCGGCCCTACCGGGTCGACCACCGGGTCCTGGAGCTCACCGGCAATCCCAGGGTGCGGTTCATGCACTGCCTGCCCGCCTTCCACAACCGCGAGACCGCCGTCGGCGAGGAGATCTTCGAGAAGACCGGCCTGCCGTCCCTGGAGGTGACGGAGGACGTCTTCGAGTCCGCGCGCTCGATCGTCTTCGACCAGGCCGAGAACCGGCTCCACACGATCAAGGCCATCATGGTGGCCACCCTCGGGGACTGAGCGCGATGCGGGTCATCGTCGCGCTCGGCGGCAACGCGCTCCTCAAGCGCGGGCAGAAACCGGACGCCGCCCCTCAGATCGCCAACGTGGCCGTCGCCGTCAGGTCGCTGGCCACGCTCGCGGAGGAGCACGAGCTGATCATCACACACGGGAACGGCCCCCAGGTCGGCGTCCTGGCGCTGGAGAGCGCCGGCGACAGCGAGCTGAGCGGGCCGTACCCGTTCGACACCCTCGGCGCCGAGACCCAGGGCATGATCGGCTACTGGATCCTTCAGGCGCTGCAGAACGCGCTGCCCGGCAGGCAGGTCATGGCGCTGGTCACTCAGACCCTGGTCTCCGCCGTCGATCCGGCCTTCGACGATCCGGCCAAGTTCGTCGGGCGCGTCTACGAACGGGAGGAGGCGGAGAAGCTCGCCCGCGAGAACGGCTGGACGGTCAAGCCGGACGGGCCGTACTGGCGCCGCGTCGTCCCCTCGCCGACGCCGCAGCGGGTCGTGGAGACCCGGCTGATCCGCAGGGCCGTGCGCGACGGCGTCGTGGTGGTCTGCGCGGGCGGCGGCGGGGTTCCGGTCGTCCGCGACCCGCAGGGACGCCTCACGGGCGTCGAGGCCGTCATCGACAAGGACCTGACGGCCTCGGTCCTGGCCGAGGCCCTGGAGTGCGACGCCTTCCTCATCCTGACCGACGTCGCCCGGGTCATGCGCGACTACGGCACCCCGCGGCAGAGCGAGATCGGGCACACCACGCCGCACGAGCTGCGCGCCATCGAGTTCCCGCCGGGCTCGATGGGGCCGAAGGTCGAGGCCGTGTGCCGCTTCGTCGAGACGACCGGCGACATGGCCGCGATCGGCCGCCTCGACCAGGCCGCCCGGATCCTCGACGGGACGGCGGGCACGATCGTGACGCCGAGCGCCACCTGGCCCCTGACCAGCACGCTCTAGATCCAGAACCGGAGGTGACGGTGACCCTGATGCGGCAGTTGTGGCGCACCAAGCCCACCGACGAGATCGTCGGCGAGGCCGGGCACGGCGAGGGCGGCGAGCTGCGCCGGACCATGGGCCTGTGGCAGCTGACGCTCTTCAGCGTCGGCGCCACCCTCGGCACCGGCATCTTCGTCATCCTCGGCCAGGCGGTTCCCAAGGCGGGCCCGGCCGTGATCCTCGCGTTCGTGATGGCCGCGATCACCGCGCTGTTCTCCGCGCTGAGCTACGCCGAACTGGCCGGGACCATCCCGGTGTCCGGCTCGTCGTACTCCTACGCCTACGCGACGCTCGGCGAGATCGTGGCCTGGGTGTGCGGCTGGTGCCTGATGCTGGAGTACGCCGTGTCGGTCGCCGCCGTGGCCGTCGGCTGGGGGCAGTACCTCAACGCCTTCCTCCAGGACCTGTTCGGCTGGCAACTGCCCGCCGCGATCACCCACTCCCCCGGCGAGAGCGGCGGCGTCGTGAACGTCACCGCCATCCTCATCGTGCTGCTGGCCACCTGGGTGCTGCTCGGCGGCGCCTCGGAGTCCGCCGCCGCCAACGTGGTGTTCGTGCTCATCAAGGTCGCGGTGCTGCTGTTCTTCTGCGTGGTCGCCTTCACCGCGTTCCAGGCGCAGAACTTCACCCCGTTCGCCCCGCTCGGCATCGCCGGCATCACCGCCGCGGCCTCCCAGGTGTTCTTCTCCTACATCGGCTTCGACGCGGCCTCCACGGCGGGCGAGGAGGCCAAGAACCCCCGGCGCGACCTGCCGCTGGCCATCGTGCTGTCGCTGGTCATCGTCACCGTCGTCTACGTGCTCGTCGCCACGGCCGCGGTCGGCGCCATGCCGTGGACCGAGTTCAACCCCGAGACGACCGAGGCCGGCCTCGCGCTCATCGTCAACCTGGCCACCGGCGCCACCTGGCCGGGCGTCATCGTGTCCTTCGGCGCCGTCATCGCCATCGCCAGCGTCGTGCTCACCGTCATGTACGGCCAGACCCGCATCCTGTTCGCGATGTCGCGCGACGGGCTGATCCCGCGCGTGTTCCAGAAGGTGAACCCGCGCCGCCAGGTGCCGGTGGCCAACACGCTCATCGTGGCGTCGTTCGTCTCCGTACTGGCCGGGCTGATCCCGCTCGGGCAGCTCGCCGAGGCGACGAGCATCGGCACGCTGTTCGCGTTCGCGATCGTCAACGTGGGGGTGATCGTGCTGCGCCGTACGCGGCCGGATCTGCCCCGCGACTTCAAGACGCCGTTCTTCCCGCTGACGCCCGTCCTCGGGGTGATCATGTGCGTGGTGGTCATGGCCGGGCTGGCCGGGGTCACGTGGGTGGCGTTCCTGCTGTGGCTGGCCGTCGGGTTCGGCTGCTACTTCCTGTACGGCTACCGTCACTCCCGCCTGCGCACGGAGATGCAGTCATGAAGATCGAGAACGTGCTCACCGGGTTCATCCCGGAACCCAGGGGACGCGACGCGCTGACCCTCGCACTCGCGCTCGCGCGCCAGGCGGGGGCGCGGCTGGCGGTGGCGACCGTACAGCCGCCGGTCTGGAACACCCCGGGGCCGGCCAGGGCCGACGAGAGCGCCTGGCGCGCCTACCTGCGCGAGCAGGCGGCGGCGACGCTGGAGCAGGCGCGCGGGCTGATCGGCGAGCGGGGCGGGCCGGAGGCCGAGTACGTGGTCCACACGAACAAGGGCAGCGGGCGCGGGCTCGTCGAACTGGCCCGCCGCCGCGACGTGGACGTGGTCGTGATCGGCTCGGCACCCGGCGGCGGCAGGGGGCGCATCTCGCTCGGCAGTACGGCCGATCAGCTGCTGCACTCCTCGCCGGTGCCGGTGCTGCTGGCGCCGAAGGGCTGGGCGGAGGACGGTCCGCCGGAGTTCGAGCGGCTGACGGTGGCCTACCGGCGCGGTCCCGGCTGCGACGCGGCGGTGCCGCTCGCCGCGCGGACGGCGGCCGGTCTGGACGTGCCGCTGCGGCTGGTCACCCTGGTCGTCGACGGGGGCAGGAGGGCGAGGATCGAGCAGGAGATGGCCGAGAGCCTGCGCCGGCAGGCGGCCGCCGACCTGCGGGCGGCGGCGCGCGGCCAGCGGCGGAGGCTGGAGGTGGACGTGGAGGTCCTGGAGGGCCGTACGGTGGCCCGCGCGCTGGCGGAGACGGACTGGCTGCCGGGCGAGCTGATCATCTGCGCGTCGAGCAGTACAGGGCCGCTGAGGCGGGTTTTCCTGGGCGACACCTCGATCAAAATCGTCAAGGCGGCCACCCGGCCGGTGATGATCCTCACCCGCGAGCCGTAGGGGGGATATCCTCCGGCAAACTATGCCTAAGTACTGGTATTAATGGGGCAACAGGGGCGATTGAGGCGATCCATGTCGGACCGGATTCAGCATCTTTTTTCCAATCAGCTTGACCTCCGGCTTTCCCCCCTTTACCGTCACTGTGCGTAACCACACCTCGCGGCGATCCGGAGTAAATCCGGAGCCACGGCTGCCGATGGTGCCGCGCTCGGCACACGACCCCCGGTGGCCCGGCGATCCGCCGCAAGGGGGCACAATCTACCGATAGAAGTACATACGAGAAGCCGGGGGCCAAAACAATGCCGTCTGAGTACGCAAAGTCGCTGGGTGCGCGACTCCGCGCCATCCGCACCCAGCAGGGCCTGTCCCTGCACGGGGTCGAGGAGAAGTCACGCGGCCGCTGGAAAGCCGTGGTCGTGGGCTCTTACGAGCGTGGCGACCGGGCGGTCACGGTGCAGAAGCTTGCCGAGCTTGCCGACTTCTACGGGGTGCCCGTCTCCGAGCTGCTGCCCGGAGGCGCCGCGCCGAGCCCGCTCGGGCCGACGCCGAAGCTCGTGATCGACCTTGAGCGCCTTGCCGCGCTGCCCAAGGAGAAGGCCGGGGCCCTGGCCCGCTACGCGGCCACCATCCAGTCGCAGCGGGGCGACTACAACGGCAAGGTGCTGTCGATCCGCCAGGAGGACCTGCGCTCCCTGGCGGTGATCTACGACAAGTCGCCGAGCGAGCTGACCGAGGAACTGATCAGCTGGGGCGTGCTCGACGCGGAGGCCCGCCGCGCGGTCGAGTCGTTCTGACGTCAGGCAGGTGACGAGGGGGCGTGTCGCGACACGCCCCCTCGTCGTGCTCACGCTCCATACGAGGCGCGCACCGCGGTGAGCACCTTCAGGACGACCGCTTCAGGGCCGGGGCTCCAGGACGCGTGCTCCGTTCACCCGAACCCGCCCTGACGGCGTCGTGAAGACCGGCCGCAGCCCGCGCGGCCGCCGTCCCACGCACCCGCGCCCCGCGCGGTTCTTACGACGATCGATACCTCCCGGGGGCACGCCGTCCCACGCATCCGTGCCCCGCGCGGCCGCCGCCGCACGAATGACCGCGCATCCGCGTCCCGCAGACAACCGGGCGGCCGCCGCCCCGTGCAGCCGCCGTCGCGGGTGGCAGCCGCCCCACGGATGACCGCCGCCTCACGGGTGGCCGCCGCCCCACGGATGGCCCGCGCATCCGCGTCCCGCAGACAATCGGGCGGCCGCCGTCATGCGGACGGCCGGGCGTCACGCCGGACGTCACTCCGCGAACCGGCCGATCCAGCGGCGCTGCCACGGCGTCTCGACGGCCCGGGGATGGTATTCCTCACGCACCCAGTTCACCGCCTTGTCCGGCGCCAGCCCGGACAGTGTCGCCAGGCAGGCCATGACGGTTCCCGTCCGACCGACACCTCCTCCGCAGGCCACCTCGACCCGCTGCCCGTCGAGAGCTCGCCGATGCAACTCCCGGATCGCGCGTACGGCGGCGTCACGGTCACGCGGCAGCAGGAAGTCCGGCCATTCAACCCAGATGTGCTCCCAGGCGACCTCCTGCTTGCGCCAGACCCGCGCCGACACCAGGTAGAGGCCGAACTCCGGCAACGGCCCCTCGGGGAGCCCATGCCGCAGGCCGCGCCCGCGTACCCAGCAGTGATCGGGCATCTCCACAGCCCCTGCCAACCTGACGTCTCCCACTGGCCGCTCCTTCACCGTTGATTCATTGGATCAGTTGGTTCGCACCCGTTCGCCCCTTCGCCCTAGCGCCCCCACCACGCGCTCCTCCCCAGGTCGTCGGCCACGTCATCGTCTCGCCCGCATGAGCGGGCCCTGAGCGTACTGTCCGACATCGGGATCCGTCATCGCCTCGCCCGCACGAGCGGGGTTCTCCCCGCTTCGCGACCGGTGCCCGGCAACCGGGCTGTCGTGCGGCGGGCGCCGAGCGCCGGTGAACGCCATCGCCTCCTCCGCGATCACGGCGAGTGCGGTCCGCCCTTCAGCCGAGGCGCCTACGCAGCGTGGACGCGGCCGAGGGTGGCCGCGCCGTAAGAGATCCGGGGCCTTTCGCTAGGGGATTCGGGCGTTTGAGACATCAGATCGGTGGGCCGAGGCGGGAACGATGTGAAGCATGGGGCGGCGATCGAACTTGTGTTCTCCAAGTGATTGACATCCACGTCGATCGAAACTATGTTCGATAGCGAACGTGAGGCTCGCGGCTCACGTTCGCGCAGGACCTGGTCGCGGGCACTTCGCCATCCCCATGGCGGCTGCCCGCGGCCAGGGTCCACGGGCGAAAGGGCGTGTCCTCGTCGTCGGCGGAGACGATCGGGCGCGTCCCGGCCGGACGGGGAGAGGGGAAGCTCCTCGTCCGGCCGCCCGGCGGAAATGTCGGTGGGGTCTGCGATCGTTGGCTTCACCGGCGGGAACGCCGGCAGCCGCCACAACCCCCAAGGAGGCGCGCAAGATGTCCCCAAGGCAGCCAGAGACCACCGGGCCCGGATTGCCGGCCACGGTGCGGGCATACCTGGCGGATTCACGTTCCCACCTGACCGAGGCGGTCACGGCCCGCACCCCGGCCACCCGCTACGTCTCGGCCCACCTCGCCGCGCTGCGGGCGGCGGCCGCCATCCTGGCCGCACGCCCACGTCCCATGGAGGGACGCAGACGCCGCCTGCGCAGCGCGTGGGAGCTCCTGCCCGAGGCCGAGCCCCGGCTCTCCGAGTGGGCGGCCTACTTCTCGGTGAGCGCCGCCAAGCGCGCCGCCGCCGAGGCGGGCATGGTGCGCGGCATCAGCGCGGCCGACGCCGACGAACTGCTGTCCGAGGCGGAGACCTTCGTCAGAACGGCCGAAGAACTCCTGGGCGCCCCCACCCAGCCGCCCCTCCCGATCCAACTGGCGGGCTGAGCCACCCGGCCCCGAAGCCGCGCATGGCCCGCCTCACCTGACGACCCTGACGACCCTGACGGGCCAGACACCTCTCGCCGTCCGCGAGCGCCGCTCCGGACCGGCCCATTGCCATGCCCGCGCTCGCCCACTTCACGAGACGCAAAAGCATTACCGTCAAGCGTCCACGCCACACGGCCAGTTCTCCACACCCCTCACACCACACGGCCAGTTCTCCACACCCCTCACACCACGCAGCCGGTTCTCCGCCCCGATGCCACGCGGCCAATCTTCGCGCCCCTCCGCCACGGAGCCTGAGTCCGGCCACCGGGCGCCCCGCGGCGCGCTTCTGGGTGGCCGTGCTCTCACCCCCCCACTCCTGCAGCCCGCGCCGTGCTCCGGCTTGCCGACCTGGCGGGCGAGATTCTCCGGCCTGAGCGACGGAGGCAGGCGGTCATCAGCAAGCGTCGCGCCAGCACCGAACGCACCAACGCACGAACGCCTTACCGACCCGACAAGCAAGAATCTCCGGGACCGACCGGCGGAGGCAGGCGTCCATCGGCAGGCGTCGCACCAGCACCGAACGCCCAACGGCTTACGACCTGGCGTGCGAGACTCTCCGCCCGACCGGCGGACGAAGGCGGTCAGCGGCGGGCGTCGCACGGGCGCCCAACGGCGAGGCATCGGCGTCGTGGCTCGACGGCCTCGCTCACACGGGCGAGGCCACGGTGTTCGCCGGCCGGGGGCGGGGAGAGGCGGTAGTGCAGGAGCGGCCGGACCGCCGGGTGGTGCGGGCCCGCGGGAGTGGCGGGTCCGCACCGGGTGTCCGGGGCCCACGCCGGACACCGAGCCCTGGTTCGGGCATGCGGCCACCGAGGACGGCGGGCCGGGTGAGCGAGGGCGGCCCGGTCCTCTGGTGGATGCCGGATGCCCGAATGGGGCGGATCAGGAGCTGGGGTCGTTCTCCAGCGAGAGCGCCCCCGAAGGGCACAGGGTGACCGCCCGGCATACCACCTCATGGCGGTCGTCGGGGATCTCCTCGGTGAGAAGGACCACCAGGCCCTCGTCGTCGTCCTGATCGAAGACGGCAGGGGCCGTCAGGGCACACATCCCTGCACCGATGCACACAGACCGGTCCGCATTGACTTTCATGATCACCAGGTTACCGGCAGACGGTGCACCCCGTAGATTGACATGTGCGAACGCATCGGAACCTCCGCGGGATCGCACGCCAGGCGAAGTTCGGGGAATCGCCGCAGCAGCGCGGGAAACGCGATCCGCATCTCGATGCGGGCCAGTTGCTGCCCGAGGCACTGGTGGATGCCGTGGCCGAAGGAGAGATGGCCGGTGGCCTGCCGGGTGAGGTCGAGGCGGGCGGGGTCGGGGAAGCGTGCGGGGTCGAAGTTGGCGGCCGAGGTGGAGATCGTGACGCTGTCGCCCTTCTTGATGGTCTGGCCGCCGATGCTGACATCGGCGGTGGCGACGCGGAACGGGCCGAGGTGGATGATCGACAGGTATCGGAGGAGCTCTTCGACGGCGCCGTCGACGACCGACGGGCGCTCGCGCATCACGGCGAGCTGGTCGGGGTTCGTGAGCAGGGCGTAGGTGCCGAGGCCGAGCATGTTCGCGGTGGTCTCGTGACCGGCGACGAGCAGCAGCAAGGCGACGCCGACCAGGTCTTCGTCGTCGAGTTCGAGCAGGCCGCTGATGAGGGCGTCGTCGGGCTCGGCCCGCTTCCTCGCCACGAGGTCGGCGAAGTAGGCCTGGAGGCGTCCCCCCGCGGCGAAGATCTCCTCCGCCTCGGATTCCAGGTTGACGATGACGCGGGTGTCGTCCTGGAAGCTGTCACGGTCCTCGTACGGCACCCCGAGCAGTTCGCAGATCACCAGCGACGGGATCGGCAGCGCGAAGTCCTCCACGAGGTCGGCGGGCGGCCGCATGGCGTCGAGGACCTGTTCGGTGATCTCGGTGATCCGGGGTTCGAGCCGCTGCATCCGGCGGACGGTGAACTGGCCGGTGAGCAGTTTGCGGAACCTGGTGTGCTCCGGCGGGTCCATCCGGATGAAGAACCCGGGCGGCGTGAGGAAGTCGGAGCCCCCGCCGAAGACCTTCTCCCTGCCGGGCACCGGCGGGTGGAGGTCTTTGGGGCTGGAGGTGAAATCCGGATGGGCAAGTACGGCCCGGCCCAGCGCGTGGCCGGTGACGAGCCAGCCGAGGTGGCCGTCGGTGTACGTCATGCGGTGGATCGGCGCCCGTGCCGCGAGGTCGAGCAGCTTGCCCGGCGGGTCGAACGGCGTTTCACGCTCCATCGGAAGAGTGGTCATGATCCAAGGAAAACATCAATCAGTGCAGTTTTGCAATGGTTGCAAAAAGTTAGTGGTTGTAGAGTTCGAGCATGAGCGGGCTACGCGAGCGCAAGAAGGTGCGCACCAGGCACGCCCTGATCGAGGCCGCACTGCGGCTGTTCACCGAGAAGGGCTACGAGCAGACCACGCTCGCGGAGATCGCCGCCGAGGCCGACATCTCGCCCCGGACGTTCTTCAGCTACTTCGACAGCAAGGAGGACGTGCTCTTCTTCGACGCCGAGGCCCGGCTGCGGCGCGCCCAGGCGGTGCTGGCCGGACGCCGCCCCGGCGAGCCGGTGGCCGACCTGCTGAGCCGGATGGTGTCCGACAGCATGGAGTTCACGATCGAGGACAACGACCTCCACCTGTCGCTGGACACACAGCGCACCCGCCTGGTCCTTGCGGCCCCCGCCCTCCAGGCCAGGGCGATGCAGGTCATGCTCGACTCACAGACGCAGCTGGCGTGGACGCTCCACGAGGTGTTCGCGGGCGAGCTGAGCCCCGAGCAGGCCGCGGCGGCGGTGGGCGCCGTCGTGGGCGCGATCAAGGTGGCCGCCATGATGGTGCTGCTCAAGGGCGAGCCGAACGCCCGGATCGAGGATGCGGTCAAGATCGGCACCACGGTCGCGCTCGAAGGGGTGCGGCGGCTCACCCCACCCAGGGACTCCGGCGATGGACGGACAGGTCCCGAATCGCGACGGCCGCGGCCCTGCGCGCCCATGCCTCCCCCACCGGCGGTCTGACCTCCTCGTCCACCGGCGACCAGCCGGCCCGCGCCGATGCGCGCCCCGACGAGAGAGCCGTCCGCGACGCGCCGGTCATGGGCGGACCGGCGCCCCCGTCTCCAGGGAGGTGTTGGCGGCGATGCCGATGCTCGCCGCCTTGATGCCGTCGGTGTGGTCGGCCCGGCGTCCGAGCGGGTCCGGGGCGCGCTCGCCGTCCCGGGGGCCGAACAGGTCGTCGAGGAGCAGCCGGTCGCCGCCGCCGTGCCCGCCCCTCCCCTTCGGGATGGGGATCTCCCGGGCGGGTTCCCAGTGCCGTTGCAGGACAAGCCGCTCGCCGCGCGTCCGGGTGCTGCCGGGTTCGAGGCGGCGGGCGCCCTTGCCGAGCGCGGCGGCCGCGCCGGGGTCGGCCCATTCGCGTTCGACGACGTCGAGTTCGACGCGGCCGAGCGTGCCGTTGAGGGCGACGCGGTAGCCCTCCCAGGGAGCGTGGGCGTTGAGCGAGTAGGTGAGCAGGGCGCGGTCGTCGTAGCGGACGAGCACCGACAGGTTGTCCTCGATGGTGACGCCCGGGGCGAAGACGTCCTGGTCGCGGTGGTAGCCGTCCTCGTGCTCGGCCTGGAGGTAGAGGCGGTCGAGGCGGGGGTCCGCGCGCAGGTCGAGGGAGTAGGGGTCGGTGCCGACCAGCCCGGAGTCCCGGCTGCGGGCCGGACGGGGACCCGGGGCGTTGGCGTCGCCGTAGAAGCGCAGGTCGCCGTGGGCGTACACGCTAACGGGGGTGGCGCCGAGCCACCAGTTGACCAGGTCGAAGTGGTGGCCGGACTTGTGGACGAGCAGGCCGCCGGAGTTGGCCTTGTCGCGGTGCCAGCGGCGGAAGTAGTCGGCGCCGTGCACGGTGTCGAGCAGCCATTCGAAGTGCACGGAGGTGACGGTGCCGATGGCGCCCTCGGCGATCAGCCGTCTGACCTCGGAGTTGCGGGGCGCGTAGCGGTAGTTGAAGGTGATCGTCACCTCGCCCGCCGCCTCGGCGACGGCCGCGCAGGCGGCGGCGGTGGTGGCGAGGGGCTTCTCCACGATGACGGCGCAGCCGCGTTCCAGCGCGGCGACGGCGAAGTGGTGGTGGGTGTGGTCGGGGCTGGTCACGATGACGACGTCAGGCCGTTCGCGCTCCAGCAGCAGCCCGAAGTCGCCGGGAGCGTAGGCGGGGACGACGGGGCCGTAGGCGGCCATGCGGGCGGGGTTGGTGTCGCAGAAGGCGACCAGGGGCCCGGCGTGGGCCCAGTCGCCCCGCAGGGCCTCGACGTACATTCCGGCCCGGTGGCCCAGGCCGACGATGGCGTGGCGGCGCGTCAAGACGGCTCCTTACGCAGGCGGATCAGCGCGCTGGCGTGGTCTTCCCTCGGCAGGTCCGGGGTGAGACCGAGGCTGGTGAGCAGCAGGCCGTGGTGCAGGTCGCCGGTGTCCTCGTCGCGGTAGCGGGCCTGCGGGTCGAGCCCGGCCAGCCGCAGCGGGACGGCGGGCGAGCCGTGTGCGGTGGGGCCGCGGAAGACGAGAACGACGACCCGGTCCTCGTGGGTGTACTGCACGCCCCCGCGCAGGCGGCGCAGTTCGCCGAGTTGGACGACGGGCCGGATGTCCTTGTAGAGGGCGACGAGCGCCGCCGTCCGGTCGAGTTCGGCCTCGCTCCAGGCGGGCAGGTCGCCGCCGACGCCGAGGGCGCCCGCCATGGCGACGTGGAAGCGGTAGTCCAGCGGCCTGCGGCGGCCGGTGACGGGGTTGGGGCTGTCGGTGACCCAGGCGGCCATGGCGCGGGCGGGGTAGATCTGGCTGAAGCCGTGCTGGATGGCGATCCGGTCGGCGGCGTCGGTGTTGTCCGAGGTCCAGATCTGGTCGGTGCGGGCGAGCATGCCGAGGTCGGTACGGCCCCCGCCGCCGGAGCACGCCTCGACGCGCAGGCGGGGATGGTCGGCCCGGAGCCGGTCGATCACGGCGTAGACGGCCCGGGTGTGCTCGATCCAGAGCGCGTCGTGGCCGCCCTGGGTGACGGTGCGGTTGCAGTCCCATTTGACGAAGTCGATCCCGTGCTCGCGGACGAGCCGGTCGAGCCAGCCGTGCGCCCATGCGGCGACCTCCGGCCGGGAGAAGTCGAGCACGAGTTGGTTGCGCAGTTCGGTGCGCTCGCGGCCGGGCTGGTGGATCACCCAGTCGGGGTGCTGACGGTACAGGTCGCTGTCGGGGTTGACCATCTCGGGCTCGACCCAGATGCCGAAGCGCATGCCGAGCCGCCGTACCTCGTCGATGAGGGGTCGGAGCCCGCCGGGGAAGCGCTCGGGGTTGGGCCACCAGTCGCCGAGCCCGGCGCGGTCGCAGGTGCGTCCGCCGAACCAGGCGTCGTCCATGACGAAGACCTCGGCGCCGATCCGGGCGGCGAGCTTGGCCAGGCGTTTCTGGCCGTCCTCGTCGACGTCGAAGCCGACGGCCTCCCACGAGTTGTAGAGGACGGGCCGCAGTTCGCCGGCGGCGGGCAGGACGTGCGCGGCGATGTGGGCGTGCCAGGCGCGGCTGGTCCCGCCGAAGCCGTCCGAGGAGTAGAGGCCCGCGAAGACGGGGGTGGTCCAGGAGCGCCCCCGCCAGGTGAGCCCTTCGTGGCCGAAGCCGCCGGTCCAGCTCACGGCGCCCTCGGCGGTGCGGCCGACGGTGACGCGCCAGCTCCCGCTCCAGGCGAGCGCGGTGCTCCACACCTCGCCGTGTTCCTCGCCCGCGTCCCCGGCGTCGAGCATGAGCCACGGGTTGGCCTGGTGGCTGGTGATGCCTCTCCTGCTGGTCAGTACGGTCTCCCCCACGGGCACCTCCTCCCGCCGCACCTGGTTCTCCGCCGCCCAGGCCCCGACGGCGTGGCTGAGGCGGTAGCCGGGCAGCGGCGGCAGCCGCCAGGCGGCCGAGTCGCAGCGCAGGAGGGTGACCTCCTCCTCGGCGGCGATCTCGGTCCAGCGTTCGACGACGTCGCTGTCGTCGCGGACCCGGTAGTGGAGGGCGATCTCCAGGTCGTGCGCCCGGTCGCCCATGCGCAGGGTGAGGTGGCCGCGGTCGATGTCGTGGCCGAGGTGGCGCCATTCGACGCCGGTGTCGCCGCCGGGGAAGCGGATCTGCAGGGAGGCGGGGCCGAAGCGGGCGCCGGCCTCGGTGAGGAGTTCCTCGCCGCCGGAGATCCCGTCGAAGCTGCTGACGGGCCGCCGCCCGGCCGGGGGCAGTGCGGCGGCCTGCTCGCCGGTGAGGCGCGGCCCCCAGTGGAGGCAGACGGGGGTGTCGTCGTCGGCCAGGCCGATCACGTAACTGGTCGCCGGAGTGGTCAGCGACCAGCGCCGACGCGCCGCGTCGAAGGTCACGAGGGGCATGAGGCGGAGCGTAGGCCGCCCCCCGGACGAATTCAATTCTTGACGAAGTTAATTACTGCTACTATGCGTCCATGCTCGACCTCGCCCGCCCCAGGGCCACGATCACCACCCCGGCCGCGGCGGCGGTCTTCACGATGGTCCTCACGCAGGGTCCGGTCTCCAGGGTCGAGATCGCCCGGCGCACCGGCCTGTCGTCCGCCGCCGTCACCAAGGCGGCCCGGCCGTTCATCGAGGCGGGCTACCTGGCGGAACTGGCCGCCACCGAGCGCACCGGCCCGGGGGCCGGCCGCCCGGCCAGCCCCCTCGCGGTCCGCCCCGACCGCGAGTACTTCCTGGGCGTGAAGATCACCCACGAGGAGCTGATCGGCGTGGTCACCGACCTGCGCTCCGAAGTGGTCGCCTCGGCCCACCGCCCGCTGCCCTCGACCGCGCCGGAGACGGTTGCCGCCGAACTCGCCGCGCTGACCGGCGACCTGCTCGGCCGCTCCCCCGCCTACCGAGAGCGCTGCCGCTGCCTCGGCCTCGCCGTCTCCGGCGACGTCGACCGGGCCACCGGCCTGGTGCGCTACTCCCCGTTCCTGTCCTGGCACGACGTACCGCTCGGCGAGCTCGCCACCGGCGCCACCGGCCTGGCCGTCACCGTCGAGAACGACGTCAAGGCCCTCACCGTGGCCGAGCACTGGTTCGGCGAGGGCGTCGGCACCTCCTCCTTCGCCCTGGTCACGATCGGCCTCGGCATCGGCTGCGCGGTCGTCGTCGACGACCGCCTGGTCACCGGGGCCAGAGGCGTGGCCGGGGAGATCGGCCACGTCCCCGTCGGCGGCGACGGCCCGCCCTGCCACTGCGGCGGGCGCGGCTGCGTGGAGGCCATCGCGGGCATCCCCGCCGTCCTCCACGCCGCCCGCCGCGCCCTGGGCGAGCCCGAGCTGACACTGGACGGCGCCATCGCCGCCGCACGCGCGGGAGACCCGGCCGCCCGGGAGGTCTTCGCCCGTGCGGGCACCGCGCTCGGGCGGGCGATGGCCGCGATGGCCAACCTGATCGGGCCGGAGCGCATCGTGGTCAGCGGCGACCTGCCCGGCCTGGCCGCCTACGAGCTGCTGGAGCAACACCTGCGGCAGTCCTTCACCCAGCAGGCGTTCGGCGCCGCCGCCGACTGCCTGCTGGTGTTGCGGCCCCGGCCGTTCGAGCAGTGGGCGCGCGGCGCCGCGGCCGTCGCCATCCAGACCCTCTTCACCCTCCAGGAGCGATGACCCCGTGACCACCGCCATCTGGCAGCCGCACGACGACGCGGCAGCGACACACGCGGTCACCATGGCGACCGGGCTCGGCGACCTCGCGGTGGAGGCGACCGCCTCCACCGCCCTGACCTGGACGCTCACCCGCCCCGCAGCCGGTGTGGCGGAGATCCTGATCGTCCCCGACCGACCGGCCGAGGTCCGGGCGGCGTGGCGGATCCCGTGTGTGGACGCGGTCGCCTTCTGGGTGCCCGACAGCGGCGAGCACCGGGGGCTGCCGCCCTTCTGGCGCCGGCCGAGGCGGACGTCGCTGGAGAAGGGGGCGCCCGCCGGGGCGCTCGTCGGCACCGGCGACCGGTCGCTGTGCACGTACGCCGTCGGTGAGGCCGAACGGCCCGTGCTCGTCCGCACGGGCGTCGTCGAGGAGACCGGCGAGTTCGGTTTCTGGGCCGAGCACGAGGCGAGCCCCTCGGCCGGGCTGCGGCTGCGCCTCGACCTCAGCGGCAGGCACTTCGCCGACACGCTCGCCGACGTGGCCGCCTGGTGGCGGCCCCCGGCGCGGCCGGTGCCCCTCGCGGCCCGGCTGCCCGCCTACTCGACCTGGTACGCGATGCAGCAGCACGTCACCGCCGAGGCGGTCGAACGGCAGGCGGCGCTCGCGGCCGAGCTGGGCTGCGCGGCGATCATCGTGGACGACGGCTGGCACAGCGACGACCGGGGCAGGGGCTACGCCCACGTCGGCGAGTGGGAGCCGACCTTCGCCGACCCGGCCGCCCACGTGGCCAGGGTGCGCGAGAACGGCCTGGCCTACCTGCTGTGGTACGCGCTGCCGTTCGTGGGGCGGCGGACACGCCTGTGGGAGCGGGTACGGGCCTACAGCCTGACGTACCGGCCGCACATGAACGCGGTCGTCGTCGATCCCCGCTACCCGCACATCCGCGATCTGCTCGCCGGCAACGTGACCAGGGCGGTGCGCGAGTGGGGCGCGGACGGCCTCAAGATCGACTTCATCGACCAGTTCGCCGTCGAGGACCCGCCGGAGCCCGGTCCCGAGGCCGACTGCGCGGACGTGACCGAGGGCGTGCGGCGGCTCATGGCCCAGATCTCGGCCGGGCTGCCCCCGGACGCGCCGATCGAGCTGCGCCAGCCGTACACGAGCCCGGGGCTGCGCCCGCACGCGACGATGATCAGGGCCTCCGACTGCCCGCTGAGCCCGCTGCACAACCGGCAGCGCACGGTGGACCTGCGCCTGGTGGCCGGGCCCGTGGCCGTCCACTCCGACATGCTCATGTGGCATCCGGGTGAGAGCCCGGAGCGGGTGGCGGCGCAGCTTCTCAACGTGCTGTTCTCGGTGCCGCAGATCTCGGTCGACCTGTCGGCGCAGAGCCCCGCGCAACTGGAGGTGCTGCGGTTCTGGCTGGCCTTCTTCCGCGAGCACGCGGACGTGCTGCAGGGCGGCCGGTTCGTCCCGTCGCGGCCGGACCTGCACTATCCGCTCGTCAGCGCGTACGGCGACGGCGTCGCCGTCACGGGCAGGTACGCCGACGTGGCGGTCTCGGTGCCCGAGGGCGGCGGGGTGTGGTGGCTGGCCAACGCCGACGCCTCCACCGGCGTGCTCCTCCGCCCGGCCCCCGGGACACGGGCGGAGAGCACGGTCTACGACTGCCGGGGACGGCAGGTGGCCGAGGCGGACCTCGACCTCGCGGGCGTGTGCGAGGTCGAGGTACCGACCGGTGGGCTGCTCCGGCTCGTCACTCCTGGACGACCGACAGGATGTTTCCCGCCGGGTCGGTGAACCAGGCGATCGGCGGGCCGTCCCCGCGCATCACCCCCTTGTCGTCCTGCGGCATCCCCGGGTAGCGCGCGAAACGCACCCCGCGTTCGGCGAGCCGGTCGACGGCCTGCTCGATGTCGGCGACGGGGAAGTTCAGGATCGTGTAGGAGGCGGGGGCGTGCCGATCGCCCTTGGGATAGACGAGCGTGTCCCTGCCGCCCGCCAGGTGCAGGGTGAGCATGCCGTTCGCCTCCGAGACGCGGATGCCGAGGACGCCTTCGTAGAAGTCCCTGGCCGCCTGGACGTCGTTCACGGAGAAGCCGCTGTAGGCCCGCGTGTCGGCGAACATCAGCCGGCCTCCAGCTCCGCCCGGTGCTTCGGGCTCAGCTCGATGATCTGCACATAGTTGCCGTCCGGGTCGATCGCGGTGGCGAACAGCGAGCCGTCGCGGTCCTCCAGTCCGGCCAGCCAGGTGACGCCGAGGCCGTCCATGCGGGCGGCGGTCGCCTTGGCGTCCGGCACGTCGAAGTTGAGGATCAGCCGGCCCGGCTCCGGGTTTCGGTCCGAGACGTCGGCCCGCCGGTCGATGAGCACGTGGAAGTCGCCGAACCGCAGGAAACGGTAGGCGTCGTCCTCCGACACCGCCTCCGGCTCCAGGGCGTTCACGTACCAGTCCCGCAGGCGGGCGGGGTCGGTGCTGGCCAGCAGGATGCTGCCGAGTACAGGTCTGCTCATGGTGGTACTCCCTTCTCTCCCCATATAGACCCCGGGGGAGAGGAGAACTCACCGGTGCCCGGTTAAAGAACCGGTGATGCTCCCGGCCCCGGCGGTGTGGGCCGCACCGGGACCGGGAGTGTCTCGTCCGCCTACCTGATGACGATCTTGTCCAGTTCGGGCGAGCGGGCGGAGAGGTTGAAGAAGCGGATGTCGTTGACGCCCGCGATCAACGTCACCGGTACGGTCGCCGTCGCGACCCGCTCCCGCGTCCCCGTCATGGTCACCTCGGCGGAGTCGGCCCCGTTGACGCTGATCCGGAAGGTCTGGGCGCCGTCAACGACGGCGTGCACGGTCATCTCCCTGGGCCCCGAGGTCTCCGACAGGATGCCGCGCACCCTTGTGTGATCGTAGGTGTTGCCGCCGATGAGGATGGTCTTGCGGCCACCGGAGCAGATCCGGCAGTAGACGGGCTCGGCCGCGCCCTCGAAGACGTTGCCCACGCGCTCGGCCTCGTGGGCCCCGGCGGAGGTGTCGGGCGGCGGCAGCGTGACGGGCGGGTTCACCGGCCCGAGCGTCCACGCCTTGAGGTCCCTGACGAGCAGGTGGGTGTCCTGGAGCCCGGCGCTGCGGACGCTGCGGTAGACGCCCCACTTGGGGCGGTTGTACTGCTCGTCGCTCCAGTGCAGGTCGATGTCGTCGATCCGCTGGTCGACGAGGGTCGTGCGGCCGTCCTGGAGGATCCAGCGCAGGTACCCCCGGTCGCTCGCCCCGATCTCCACGGTGGTGGTGACCCACCGGTTCTGGATGGGTTCGAGGTCGTGGGCGGCGAAGGGGCGGGTGGTGTTGTCGGCGAGGGTCCAGTGGCGCGCCTCGATCTTCTGGACGCCGCCTCTGACCGGCAGCGAGAGCTGGGCGACGGGGGTGCCGATGTCCGAGGTCTTGAGCTGCCAGACGTGGCTGAAGGACGTGGTCGCGTCGAGCGTGTCCGGTATGTACATCTGCCAGCTGATGCGCCAGACCTCGTCCTCGCGGATCTCCAGCGCCCGGCCCCGGCCGTCGCGCATGCCGCGCGCCTCGTTGCGCTGACGGTCGGCGCCGTCGCGGTCGACGGTGTGGGAGTCGAAGCGCCAGGCGCCGCGCTCGGCGTACACGTGCGGCAGGCCCTCGGGGTGCGAGCCGCGCCGGTCGTCCTCCAGCGCCTCGAAGGCGGCGACGCCGTCCTTGTGAGGGCTGGGGTTCCAGCGCAGCTCCCAGCGCGGTGCCCCCTGGTCCCGCGCGTGCGCGGCGGGCGCGACGGCCACCAGCAGGACGAGGGCGGCGGCGAGTCGTCTGATCATCTGGCTTCTCCCACGGCGTACACGTTGCCGATCTGCGCGCTCTGGTCCTGGGTGCCGGTGTTGGTCTCGGCCACCATCCGGACCGGGTCCCTTCCGCCCTCGATGACGTTGCCCTTCTGCAGTCTGGTGTCGGTCCAGATGTACTGGCCCCGGCGCCAGGTCCGGCCCCGGTCGAGCAGGAAGGCGGTGATGCCGGGTTCGCTGCCGCGCGTGGTGTAGACACGCAGGGTGTCGGGGCCGATCTTCTCGCTGTCGAGCAGACCGTACTCCTGGGTGAGGCGGGTGAACTCCCACTGCCTGCCGCTCCAGCGTCCGGCGGTCAGCCAGGGGCGCTGCCCGCCCGGCTGGTTGTCGTAGAAGACGATGACCGGGCGGCCGTCGGAGAGTGTCTGCACCGAGTGGGTGAAGCCGGTACCGTGCAGCAGTTCGCGGTTGCTGCGCCAGACGATCGCCTTGGTGAGCATCTCGTTCTCGTCGAGCTGGTCGCCGAGGTCCTCTCCGGTGACGCTCGCGAAGCGCCGGGTGGCCGGGTCGAAGGCGGCGTAGAAGACGTCGTGGATCTGGGTGCCGTGTCCATGCACGTCGGGGTGCCCGCCGCCGGCCATCGTCCAGAGCAGGTGGAAGCGGCCGCGCGCCTGCGTGATCTCGGCCATGTACACCTCGTCCATGTTGTCCGCGCGCTCGGAGCCGAGGATGTACGGATGACCGGTCAGCTCACCCGAGCTCTTCCAGGTGGTGCCGTCGTCGGTGGACACCAGGTACTGCATCGGCCGGTCGTCGACGAACTTGGTCCGGTCATCCTCTTTGAGGGTGTCGCGGAAGAAGACGTAGATGTCGCCGTCGCTCGCCTTGAGGGCCTTCGGGTAGGAGGCGTGGTACGGCGCGACGTCACCGAGGCTACGGTCGCTCCAGGTGCCGTCGGCCGCCCGGGTGGCCAGGCGCAGCGGCGAGTTGTGGGCGCCGTGGAAGACCAGCAGCCTGCCGTCGTCCGCCTGGACCATGACCGGGTAGTTGTGCTTGTCCTTGAACGAGGAGCCGACCTTGACGGGAGTGCTCCAGCGGCCGGTGCCGTGGTCGTACTCCTGGACGTAGGCGCCGGAGTCCTTGCCCATCCAGGAGATGTGGGTCCTGTTCGCCTTCGCGTCGTACAGCCCGGCGCCCATGGGGCGGCGGTCGCTGTGAACACGGGCGTGGGTGGCGGTCGTCTGGGCGACGAGCGTGCCGCCGCGTTCGTCCGGGTCCGCCTGGGTCGGAGCGGTGAAGAGCCCGAGGGCGGCGACGGCGGCCGCGGCTGCGGCACCGATCCTGGTGGGGTGCACGGGTCCTCTCCTTCGTGGGGTACGGCTAGCCGCGCGCCAACCGCAGCGTGAACCCGCCGTCGGCGGCGACGGGCAGGTCGAGTCCGCCCCCGGCGCGGACGACGGCCTTCGCCTCCGCGATGCGGTCGCCGGGGGCGTCCTGGTAGATCTCGGCGATCCACTCGCCGTCGCCGAGGAAGCCGAGCGGCACGGTGAGGGTCCGGGCCGGACCGGCGACGCCGGCGCCGACGTACCAGACCTCGCCGTGCCTGCGGGCCAGCAGGATGTGGTCGGCGGGGTCGCCGCCGAGCAGCCGGGTCTCGTCCCAGGCGACCGGGACGCGCGACAGCAGGCGGCGGGCCTCCGGGCGGGCGCCGTAGGACTCGATGCCGTCGGCGAAGTGCTGCACCCCCGACTCGAACAGCACCGACAGCGCCAGTTCGAACCCGGCGGAGATGCTGCGGACGGCGGTGAAGGTGACGGGGGTGAAGTCCATCGGGCCCTGCACGTTGCGGGTGAAGGCCAGGGCCAGGTAGTGGGCGGGCGGGTAGAGCGGCTCCTTGCCCGGCCGGGGTTTGATCCACTCGGCGCCCTTGACCGCCTCGGCGGTCATGAAGTGGGGCCAGGTGCGCTCGGTGCCGCGCGGGATGGTGCCGCCGTGGAAGACCACCATGAGTTCCAGGCGGGCGGTGGCGGCGAGGACGGAGTCGAACCAGCGCATGCGGTCCTGACCGTCGGACTCGGTGAAGTCGATCTTCACGCCGACGGCGCCCCACCGCTTCCACAGGGCGAGCTTCTCGCGGTGTTCGAGTTCGCTGTCCACGTGCTGCCAGTGCGACCACAGCCAGACGCCGACGCCCCGGTCGCGGGCGTAGGCGATGAGTTCCGGCATCCAGTCCTTGCTCCACCCGGAGTCGGCCAGCAGGTACGGCCAGCCCATGGCGGCGGCGAAGTCGACCCAGACCTTCTGGGCGTCGAGGTCGCGGGTGGAGGGGCCGTCCGACCACCACGACCAGGCGGCGGCGCCGGGCCGGATCCAGGAGGTGTCCGCCACCCGCGACGGCCGGGCGAGGCTGGTGACCAGGTCGCTGGCGACGATCGCGGCGAGGTCGCCGATGATCGCCAGGCGCCACGGGGTGGTGAGCGGGCTGGCGGCGGTGACGTACGGGTCGGGCAGGTCGAGGCGGAGGGCGCCGCCGTCGTTGCGCAGCCGGGAACCGGCGTAGCCGCCGTCGAGGTCGGACTCGGTGACCAGCATCCAGCTCTCGCCGATCTGGAACAGGGACGGGTAGCCGTACAGGATGCGCTCGGCCGCGCCGACGGTGGTGTGGTGGTGGATCTCCTCGTAGTCGCAGCGGCCGTTCTCGTAGGGCAGCAGGACGGCGCGGGCGCCGGGGTCGAGGACGTACTCCGACAGTTCCTCGCAGACGGTGACGGGCCCGCTCCAGCTCACGCGGTAGCGGTAGGCCACGCCGCCGGAGCCGACCCGCACCTGCAGTTCCAGCCCGCCGCCGAAGGCGAAGGTCCATTCGGTCGCCGCGTACCGGTGGCCCCGGCTCTTGCCGGTCACCGTCTCGTAGGTCTCCTCCACGCGGGTGCTCGCGACCCCTTGGAAGGCCAGGCCCCGGCTCAGGTCGGCGTGCGCGGTCCGAAGGCCCAGCCGTGAGCGTCCGATCATCGGACGGCCGGCGTGCCGCACCTCCCACCAAAGTTCACCGGCCTCGGACAGTCCGACGGTCGCTTCCAGATCGTCTTCACTGCATGTCCACTGCGACATGAGACCTCCTGGGCCGGCCCACAGTGCGCCCGAGCTTAGGCTGCAAACGATTGCAATTCAATTCTTGACGAAGTTAATTACCAGGTCTACGGTACGGCCATGCCCCTGAGTCATCGGACCTTTGCGGCGAGACTGACCGAGTTCCGTGCGCAGCGCTTCGGGCTGTTCATCCACTGGGGTCTGTACGCGCTGGCCGCCCGGCACGAATGGGTGATGCAGCGCGAGCACCTGACCGACCCCGAGTACCGGCGATACTTCGACCGCTTCCAACCGGACCTGTTCGACCCCCGGGCGTGGGCCGAGGCCGCCGACGCGGCGGGCATGCGCTACATGGTGCTCACCACCAAGCACCACGACGGCTTCTGCCTGTGGGACTCCGCTCTCACCGACTACTCGGTCGCGGGCACCCCCCACGGGAAGGATCTGGTCGGCCCCATCGTGGACGCCTTCCGCGAACGCGGTCTCGGCGTGGGCTTCTACCACTCTCTCATCGACTGGCACCACCCCGACTTCCCCGTCGACGGGCTGCATCCCCGCTTCGGCGAGGACCAGGGCGACGCGCCGCCGCGCGACATGGCGAAGTACCGCGCCTACCTGCACGGGCAGGTCGAGGAACTGCTCACCCGCTACGGCCCGGTCGACACCATGTGGTTTGACTTCTCCTACTCGGCGCGGCGCCGCGCCGGACGGCCGACGCCCGGCGGCAAGGGCGCCGCCGACTGGGACTCCGAAGGGCTGCTCGCCCTCGTCCGGCGCCTGCAGCCGGGCATCCTGGTCAACAACCGGCTGGAGATCCCGGGCGACTTCGTCACCCCCGAGCAGTTCCAGCCGCCGGAGCCGCCCGGCGAGGTATGGGAGTCCTGCCAGACGCTCAACGGGAGCTGGGGCTACGACCGCGACAACCTCGACTTCAAACCCGTCGACCTGCTCGTGCGCATGCTGGTCGACACCGTCTCCAAGGACGGCAACCTGCTGCTGAACGTCGGACCGAACGGCCGGGGCGAGCTGGAGCCCCGGGCGCTGGCCACGCTGCGGGGCATCGGGGAGTGGATGCGGCTGCACGGCCGCTCGATCCACGGCGCCGGGCCGAGCGCGTTCACGGCACCGCCCGACTGCCGATACACCCAGCGGGGCGACCGGCTCTACCTGCACCTGTTCGCCTGGCCGTACCGGCATGTCCACCTGCCGGGCCTGTCCGGCCTGGCCCGTTACGCGCAGTTGCTCGACGACGCCTCGGAGATCCGCTTCGAGAACCCGGACCCGGCGATCGACAGCGGCAACACCAAGCTCGGCGCGCTCCCACCCGGCACCCTCACCCTCCGGCTCCCGGTGCGGCGCCCGGACGTGGCCGTGCCGGTCATCGAGATCTTCCTGTGAAAGGCCAGCCCCATGGAGATGAACCGGCGGCAGATCCTGGCCCTCGCAGCGGCCGCCGCGACCATGCCGGTGATCGCCGCCTGCGGCGGCGACACCCGCCAACGGCAGCAGGCGACCGCGCCGGTCAAGACCGGCCTGCAGACCCTCGACCCGAACCGGCCGGGCAACGAGACCTGGCCCTTCGCCGAGGCCGAGGCACTGAACGACTCGCTGACCTGGCCCAGGACGAACGTGCCAGAACCGGCGGCCAAGGTGACGATCACCGTGGCCACCACCTCGGACATCATCGCCGAGGTGCGCAACCTCCAGTTCGACCACTTCTTCAGGAAGCGCCACCCGAACATCGAGATCAAGCGCGAGACCTCGACCTTCGACGGCTTCCTCACCAAGTACATGGCCCAGGCGGCGGGCGGCTCGCTGCCGGACGTGATGTACAACCACTACTCCTGGACGCAGAACTTCATCGCCAACCGCATCCTCACCCCGCTGGACGACTTCATCGCCCGCTCCCCCGAGTTCGCCGCCGACGACCTCCCCGAGGCCGGCCTGGCCTACTTCCGCCGCGACGGCGCACTGTACGGCCTGCCCACCGACATGGCGCCCAAGCTGCTCTACTTCAACAAGGACCTCTTCGACAAGGCCGGGCTGAAGTACCCCGACGAGTCGTGGACCTTCGACACGATGGTCGAGACCGCCAGAAAACTGAAGAGCGGCTCCGGCGCCACCAAGATCTACGGCTTCTCCCCGACGGCCAAACCCGCCCCCGACCTGGCGACGGTCTTCCTCCTGCCGTTCGGCGCGCGTTTCCTGTCGGCCGACGAGACCCGGGTCGAGATCAACTCGCCGGAGGCGGTCAGGACCATGTCCATGTGGCTGGACCTGCTGCTCAAGGACGGCGCCACCCCCAGCCTGGCCGAGGAACTGCTGCTGGAGAAGGTGGACCCGTGGAAGTCCGGCCACGCCGCGATGCACATCAACGGTGCCTGGATCATGACGGAGCTGGCCAAGCAGAAGGCGTTCGCATGGGGCGCCACCCACGTGCCGAAGGGGCCGAAGGGCCGCTTCTCCCCCGCCGTCGGCAGCGCCCTGGTCATCACCGAGGGCTCGCGGCAGAAGGAGGCCGCGTGGCTGTACATCTACGAGTTCCTGTCCTCCTCCGGCTACCGGTTCCGCCGCATCAGCGCCCCCGCCCGCCAGTCGGCCTGGCTGCCCAACGCCGAGGCGCTCGGCATCCCCGCCGAGACCGCCGAACTGGTCAAGGAGATCCTCGCCGACTACGCCACCAGTGAGGGCGTGCTGCGCCTGCCCGCGACCAAGAAGGCCGTCGACACCGCGAAGCCCATCTGGGAGCGCGCCTTGCTCGGCAAGATCGACGTCAAGACGGCGCTCGACGAGATCGCCGCCAAGGTCGGGCCGCTGCTGGCCGAGAACCAGATCGCCTGATGACCACGCTCGCCCGGCGGGAGGCGCGCCGCTTCCACCTGTTCGCCTCGCCCTGGCTGATCGGCTTCGTGGTGTTCACCGCCGGGCCGATCGCCGCCGCGATCGTCGTCAGCTTCATGGACTGGAACCTGCTCAGGTCGCCGTCCTGGGTCGGCCTCGCGAACTACGAGCGGATGTTCGCCGACGCCGAGTTCTGGGAGTCGATCGAGAACACGGTGCAGTACGGCGTCGGCTACGTCGTGCTCGGCGTCACCTTCACCTTCGGGATGGCGCTGCTGCTCAACCAGCCGCTGCGCTTCCAGGGCCTGTTCAGGACGGTGATGTACATGCCGTCCGTGGTCTCCGGCCTCGCGACGGCGCTGCTGTGGCTGAACATCCTGCACCCCGACTACGGCCTGATCAACAAGGTGCTGGCCACCGTCGGCATCCAGGGGCCGGGCTGGCTCGCCTCGCAGGAGTGGGCCATCCCCGCCCTGGTGCTCATGGCCGTGTGGGGCGCGGGCAACACCATCGTGATCTACCTGGCCGGGCTCCAGGGCATCCCGAAGACCCTCTACGAGGCCGCCGAGATCGACGGGGCGGGCTGGTGGCGCCGCTTCTGGAGCGTCACCGTGCCGATGATGTCGCCGGTCATCTTCTTCAACGTCGTCACCGGCTTCATCGGCGCCCTGCAGGGCTACGTGCTCATCCTGGCCATGACCGAGGGCGGGCCCGGCAACGCCACCATGGTCCTCGGCCTCTACATCTACCGGCACGCCTTCGTCTACTTCGACATGGGGTACGCGGCCGCGCTGTCGTGGGCGATGTTCGCCGTCATCATCGCCGTCACCGCCGTCCAGTTCGCGCTGGCGCGGCGGTGGGTCCACTACGAGTTCAGGTGAGGTGCCGGCGATGCTCGTAGGGTCACACGGGGGGTCACACGGGGGGTCACACGGGCGGGCGCCCGCGCGGAAGCCGCCCCGGCCGCTGACGGCCACGCAGGCCGAGCGCGTCAGGCGGGCCCAGCGCGCGGGAGCGTACGTGCTGCTGATCGCCGGAACGGTCGTCTTCGTGCTGCCGTTCCTGTGGATGATCACCACGTCGCTGAAGTCCGACGCCGAGAACCTCGCCTTCCCCCCGCAGTGGCTGCCCGACTCCTTCCACTGGGAGAACTTCGTCCGAGGCTGGGCGGGATCACTGGACTACACCACGTTCATGCTGAACACCGTGCTCATCACCGCGCTGTCGGTGCTGGGCAACCTGATCTCCTGTGTGCTGCCCGCCTACGCCTTCGCGCGGATGCGGGCGGGGGCGGCGACGCTGATGTTCGGCGCGCTCATGGCCACCATGATGATCCCCAGGGAGATCACCCTGGTGCCCAAGTTCATCCTGTTCTCCAAGCTCGGCTGGGTGGACACCTACCTGCCGCTGATCGTGCCCGAGTTCTTCGGCGTCGCGCTCTACGTCTTCCTGCTGCGGCAGTTCTTCACGACCATCCCGCAGGAGCTCATCGACGCCGCCCGCATCGACGGCGCCTCGGAACTGCGGATCCTGTGGCGGATCATGCTGCCGCTGTCGAAACCGGCGCTGGCCGCTATCTGCCTGTTCTCCTTCGTCGGCAACTGGAACCAGTACCTGGAATCGGTGATCTACATCCGCACGACGGAGAAATTCACGCTGCCGCTCGGCCTCGGCCTGTTTACCGATCAGTACGCGACGCAGTACAACCAGATGATGGCGGTGGCGCTGATCGCCATGATGCCCATCGTGATCATCTTCTTCATCGCTCAGAAGACGTTCATCAGGGGCGTCACCCTCACCGGGATAGCTGGAAGGTAGACGGTACGTGAACTACGAACGCCAGCCGTACAGGCGGTGCGGGCGCAGCGGTCTGCTGCTGCCCGCGGTCTCCCTCGGCCTGTGGCACAACTTCGGGGAGGGCAAGGCGCTGGACGGCCGGCGCGCCATCCTGCGCAAGGCCCTCGACCTGGGCATCACCCACTTCGACCTGGCCGACAGGTACGGCCCGCCGCTCGGCTCCGCCGAGGAGACCTTCGGCGCCATCGCCGCCAAGGACCTGCGCGGGCTGCGCGAGGAGTACGTCGTCGCCACCAAGGGCGCCAACCCCATGTGGGACGGGCCGTACGGCAGCGGCAACTCCCGCAAGCACCTGCTGGCCACGCTCGACCGCTCGCTCGCCCGGCTCGGCCTCGCCCACGTGGACATCTTCTACCTGCACCGCGACGACGCCGATACGCCGCTGGAGGAGCAGGCTGCGGCCCTCGACCACTTCGTGCGCTCCGGCCGGGCGCTGTACGTGGGCGTGTCCAACTTCTCGCCCGCGCGCACCGCCGAGATCGCCGCGATGCTGCGCTCGCTGGGCACGCCGCTGCTGGTGCACCAGCCCGCGTACTCGCTGCTGCGCCGGACGATCGAGGACGAACTGCTGGGCGTGCTGGAGTCCGTGGGCGCGGGCTGCGTCGTCTACTCGCCGCTGGCGCAGGGCCTGCTGACCGACCGTTACCTCGACGGCATCCCGGCCGACTCGCGGGCCGCCGAGGGCCGGTTCCTGACCGCCGACCAGGTGACGCCCGAGGTCCTCGCCTTCGTCCGGGCCCTCGCCGGGCTGGCCGCCACGCGCGGGCAGACGGTGGCGCAGCTCGCGCTGGCATGGGCGCTGCGCGACCCCCGCGTCACCTCCGTGCTGGTCGGCGCGTCCGGTCCGGAGCAACTGGAGGCGAACGTGGCCGCCGTCGACCGGCTCGGCCTCACCACGGAGGAACTGGCCGCCATCGACCTCGCGGCCAAGGAGAGCGGCGTCCCGGTGTGACACCCTGCCGACCCGAGGGCGCACGCGCCCTCTCCCCTGGAGGCGCGATGAGAAGGAGCACACTGGCCGAGCACCCGGGCGGCATCGGCCTGCCCGGCTACCGGATCGCCTCCGGCGGCGTCTCCTCGCTGCCGCCCGGCGCCGTCAGCCACGGCAACGGGCGGCACACCCACCCGGACCCGGAGATCTTCATAGTCCTGTCCGGGACCGGGGTGATCCACCTCGACGGCGAGCCCTCGGCGTTCGCGGCCGGGGACGTGCTCGTCGTCGAGGCCGGCGAGGACCACCACCTGGAGGCCGTCACCCCCGTCGTCACCACCTGGTTGCACCTGGAGCCCGGACGGTGACCGTCCTCGCCCTGCCGGAGCTCGGCCTCGGTGGCGGCCCGCTCGGCAACTACCTGCGGGCGATCACGGACGCCCAGGCCCACGCGGTCGTCGAGGCCGCCTGGGAGGCGGGCGTGCGCTACTTCGACACCGCCCCCTACTACGGCCTCGGCCTGGCCGAGCGGCGTCTCGGCCAGGCCCTGCGCGGGCTCCCCCGTGCCGGCTACCTGGTCTCCACCAAGGTCGGCCGGCTCGTCCGCCGGGGGCCGGGACGCCCTCCGGACTTCGCGATCCCCGACGACCGCCACGCCGCCTGGGACTTCTCCCGCGACGGCGTGCTGCGCAGCCTCGACGACTCGCTGACCCGGCTCGGTCTCGACCACGTCGACGTCCTCTACGTCCACGACCCCGACCACCACTGGCCGCAGGCGCTGGAGGAGGGCTTCGCCACGCTGGCCGAACTGCGCGCCCAGGGCGTCGTGCGGGCGATCGGCGTCGGCATGAACCGGTCCGGGATGCTCGCCGACTACGTCAGGAACGCCGACCCCGACGTGCTCCTGGCGGCCGACCAGGCGACGCTGCTGCGCCGCTCGGCCTTCGCCGACCTGCTGCCCCTGTGCCACGAGCGCGGCGTCGCCGTCGTGGCCGCCGGCCTGTTCCACCGGGGCGGGCTCGCCACCGACGGCGCAGCCTCCGCCTCTCCTCGAACCCGGCGGATCGCCGACGTGTGCGCCGCCCACGGCGTGCCGGTGGCGGCGGCGGCGCTCGGCTTCCCGCTGCGGCATCCGGCCATCGTCTCGGTCCTCATCGGCGCGCACGAGCCCGCGCACGTGCGCGCCGCTCTGGCCGCCCTGCGCCACCCGGTGCCCGAGGCGTGCTGGGCCGACCTCGACGCTCTCAGCCCCTGAAGGCGCCCCTGACGTGCACGGGCACGCCCTTGCCGAGCAGGCCGGGCAGTTCGCCGCCCACGTTCATCGGCAGCCGTACGCAGCCGTGCGAGGCGGGGCGCAGCGGCACCGACAGCGCGCCGTGGAAGGCGATGCCGCCGTTGAAGAAGATCGGGTTGTACAGCTCGCCCAAGTACGACTTGTGCCAGCCCGAGCGCCGCCAGGTGGTCCGGTAGTCGCCCGTCGGCGTGCGGGCCGAACCGCAGAACCGCTGGGTCTTGCCCTGCCACTTCGTCGTCTCGCAGTAGGCGACGCCGCTGCCGGAGGAGATGTGGCTGATGAGGGCGGGCTTCCCCGAGACGTACATGACCATGATCTGGGTGCTCAGGTTGACCTCGGCCCGGGTGCTCCTGCCGTTCGGCACCAGGACCTTGGGCGCCCTGGGCGACTCCAGCGCCGCCCAGGTGCGGGCGCCGACCGTGCTGTTCGGGCGGAGGCCGTTGACCTTCTGGAAGGCCCAGACGGCGGCCAGTGTGGTGCCGCCGTACCTGCCGTCGGCCCGGCCCGGCCGGTAGCCGAGTTCACGCAGGCGCTCCTGCAGCCGGACGACGGCCTCGCCCTTGGCACCGAGCCTCAGCGTCTTGCCCGGAGCCTGCGCCGTCCCGCGCTGTGTCTGTGTCTGTGTCTGTGTCTGTGTCTGTGTCTGGGCCTGTGCTGTGTTGCTCGGTGCCTGCGCCGAACCGGCCTGCGCGAGCGGTGCCGTAGAGACCGAGGTCGTCGCGGCGGACGCGGCCGTCGCGGCCAGGCCGCCGCCGGTGAACGCGACGGCCGCCGCCGTCAGAACCGCCGCCGTCGAGAGTGCTCCCCGCACGTGAACCCACCCCTCCAGCTCACTAACAATCGAGTCAAATGACCCTATACCACCCTTAAAAACGGTAAACGCAGCGTCAACCTGTTTAGAGTGTCCGCATGCCAGAGAAGTTGCCGTCCAACGCCGCGCATGTCGCCGCCGTCCTTCGGGAGCTCGGCGTCGCGGGCGAGATCGTCTACCTGACGGAGAAGGCGCCGACCGCCGCCACCGCCGCCGCCCAGCTCGGCTGCGACGTCGGCGCGATCGCCAACAGCCTGATCTTCGACGCCGACGGCACCCCGCTGCTGGTCCTCACCAGCGGCGCGCACCGCGTCGACACCGGACTGATCGCCCGCACGGCAGGGGTCGCCCAGGTACGGCGGGCCACACCCGAGTTCGTCCGCGCCGCCACCGGCCAGCCGATCGGCGGCGTGTCACCCGTCGGGCACCCGGCTCCGGTGCGCACCCTGGTGGACACCTGGCTGGACAAGCACGACGTCGTGTGGGCGGCCGGCGGCCACCCGCACACGGTCTTCCCGACCAGCTTCACCGAGCTCGTACGGATCACCGATGGCACACCCGCCGACGTCGAGTAGGCGGGTGGTCGAGTTCCGCGGCGCCGGCCCCGCCGAGTTCGCCGGACGGCTCGACACGGTCATGGCGATCTACCAGGCTGCCATGAGCCCGCCGCCCGATCAGGTGGACGGCCGCAAGGGCATCATGCACAACCACGCCGCCTACCCGCGCTTCCAGTGCTACCTGGCTGAGCTGCGCGAGTCGCCGGTGATGCGGCCGGGCGCCGTCGAGGTGACGGACGACCGCGCCGAGCCGGCGCCCCGGATCGTCGGCTTCGCCTACGGCTTCCACGGCACACCCGGGCAGTGGTGGCACGACGTCGTCTACCGGGCGGTCGCCGAGCGGTCGGGCACGCAGGAGGCGGACGCCTGGCTGGGCGACGCCTTCGAGCTGGCCGAGATCCACGTGCACCCGGACTTCCAGGGCAGGGGCATCGGCCGGGCGATGATCGAGACGCTGTGCGCGGGACGGGCCGAGCGCTCGGCCCTCCTGTCGACCCACGACCGGCCGACGGCCGCCCGCCACCTGTACGGTGCGCTCGGCTTCACCGACCTGCTCAGCGCCTACGTCTTCCCCGGCGGCCACGAGCAGTACGCGATCGTGGGCCGCCCGCTGCCGCTGCCGAGAACGCCGAGCGCGCCCTGACCCCGCATCGGCCGCCCATACCCGTGCGCAACGCGTCCTGACACGCCCATACGAGACCGGGGGTACCCGCCCGCGCTCTCGCGCGACGCGGCGTCCGGCTCGTCGGAGCCCGGCGCCCCTGCGGCCTCGCCCGTTTCCCTGCGGCGCGGCGTCGCGTGCGCGGGCCTTCCCAGGCTATGCGGGAGGCCGCGCCGATCAGACGGCGGTGCGCAGGGATTCGTGGTCGAGGCGCTGGAAGACCTCGCGGGAGGCGCTGGAGCGGTTGAAGGTGATGAAGTGGATGCCGGGGGCACCCTCGTCGAGCAGCCGCTGGCACAGCTCCGCGCCGTGCTCGATGCCGAGCCGCCGCACCGCCGCCGGGTCGTCGCCCACCGCCTCGAACCGGACCGCGAGATCGGCGGGGAACGGCGCCCCGGTGAGCTGCTCGGAGCGGGCGATCGTGCCCATCTGGGTGACCGGCATGATGCACGGGATGATCGGAGTGCCGCAGCCCCGGGCCGCGACCCGGTCACGCAGCCGCAGGTAGTCGTCGGCCTGGAAGAACATCTGCGTGATCGCGTAGTCGGCCCCCGCCTGGCACTTGCGGACGAAGTAGTCGGTGTCGGACTCGATGGACGGCGAGCGCGGATGCTTGTACGGGAAGGCGGCCACGCCCACACAGAAGTCGCCCGCCTGGCGGATCAGGCGGACGAGTTCTTCGGCGTACAGGACCCCCTCGGGGTGTTGCACCCAGTCGGCGGTGGGGTTGCCGGGAGGGTCGCCGCGCACGGCCAGGATGTTGCGCACCCCGGCGTCGGCGAAGCGGCCGACGAGGTGGCGCAGCTCGCGCACCGAGTGGTTGACGGCGGTGAAGTGGGCGACCGGGGTCAGTGTGGTCTCGTGGGCTACCCGCTCGACGATGTCGACCGTGCGGTCGCGGGTGGAACCGCCCGCGCCGTACGTCACCGACACGAACGTCGGCCGCAGTGACTCCAGTTCGCGGATGGCCCGCCACAACTGTCGCTCGCCCGCGTCGGTCTTCGGCGGGAAGAACTCGAACGAGAAGGACCGCCCGCCTGAGGCGAGCAGCTCGCGTACGGTGGGAACCCGATCGGGCAGGACGGAGGGTCGACCAAGCGCCATGCTCTCCAGGTTACCGCGCGACCGGGCATCGAACCCTTCAACAGCGGCCGTTACTCTCAATGCATGACCACTGACGCCCTGCGCAAGCAGGTGGACCGTTCACTCCGGCAGTTTCTCGATCGGCAGGCGCCGGCGTTCGGCGACGGCGAACTCGAGCCGCTCATGGCCGCCGCGGACGATCTGCTCTCGGGCGGCAAGCGGTTGCGTCCGGCCTTCTGCTACTGGGGCTGGCGGGCGGCGGGCGGCGACGACGGGCCCGGAGTCTTCTCCGCGGCGGCCTCGCTGGAACTGCTGCAGGCGAGCGCGCTGGTGCACGACGACGTCATGGACAAGAGCGATCTGCGGCGCGGCATGCCGTCCGCGCACCGCAGGTTCCAGGGGGTGCACGAGAAGTCCGGCTGGCAGGGCTCGGCCGAGCAGTTCGGCGAGGGGGCGGCGATCCTGCTCGGCAACCTGCTGCTGATCTGGTCGGGTGAGATGTGGCGCACCAGCGGGCTGCCCGCCGACGCGCTCGCGGCCGCGCAGCCGCTGCACGACCACATGCGCACCGAGCTGATGTGCGGCCAGTACCTCGACCTGCTGGAGCAGGCGCAGGGCGAGAACACCTTCGACTCGGCGCTGCGGGTGGCGCTGTACAAGAGCGGCAAGTACTCCGTCGAGCAGCCGCTGCGGCTGGGCCTGGTGCTCGCGGCGGGCGGCGAGCGGCCGTGGATCACGGACCTGTGCGTCGAGTACGGCAGACGCGTCGGCATCGCATTCCAGTTGCGCGACGACATCCTGGGCGTGTTCGGCGACCCGGCGGAGACCGGCAAGCCCGCGGGCGACGACCTGCGCGAGGGCAAGCGGACCATGCTGATCGCCCGGACGCTCGCCTCGGCCTCGGCCGGCGACGCGCAGGTCGTGCGCGAGTTGCTGGGCGACCGTGCGCTGGACGAGCAGGGGGTGACGAGCCTGCGCGCGATCATCGAGGACACCGGGGCGCTGCGCGCGTGCGAGGACCTGATCGCCGAATACCTGGGGCAGGCGCTGGCGGCCCTCGGCCGGGCACCGGTCACGCCGGAGGCGCACGAGGCGCTGGCCGCCCTCGCGGTCGCCGCGACCTCCCGGACGACCTGACGGCGAAACGGGCACGCGGACCGCACCGGCGGGCCGGGCCCGCACGGGGAGGGGCAACCGGGACGATCACGGACCGAACGGGTTGCGACAACCGGAACGATCAAGGACCGAACGGGGCAACGGGGACAGCCGGCCAGAACCATCGCGGGCCGAACAGGGCGAACAGGGACGGGCGGCCGGAACGATCGCGGGGCGAGCGGCCCGGCCGCGTGACGGGGGCGGGTGTCAGGTGGCCAGGCGCTTCGCGAACTCCGCTGCCGCGGCGCCGGGGTCCTCGGCCTCGGTGAGGGCGCGGACCACCACGACCCGGGTCGCCCCCGCCGCCCTGACGTCGTCGAGGTTGCCCAGGTCGACGCCGCCGATTCCGAACCACGGCCGGTCGGTGCCGAGCGCCGCCGCGTGGCGGAGCAGGCCGGGTCCGGGCGCGGGACGCCCGGGTTTGGTGGGGGTGGGCAGGATCGGGCCGCAGCAGAAGTAGTCGACGCCCTCCTCCGCAGAGGCGGCGGTGGCCTCCTCGGCGGTGTGGGTGGACCTGCCGATGAGGATGTCGTCGCCGAGTATCTCCCGTGCGAACGTCACCGGCAGGTCGTCCTGACCCAGGTGGAGGATGTCGGGCCGGGCCGCGTAGGCGACGTCGGCCCGGTCGTTGACGGCGAGCAGGCGGCCATGGCGGTCACACGCGTCGCGGAACACTTCGAGGAGCGCGAGTTCCTCACGCGCCTCTAGTCCTTTCTCTCGCAACTGGACGATGTCCACGCCGTTGGACAGGACGGCGTCGAGGAAATCGGCCAGGTCGCCGCGGTCGCGGCGACTGTCGGTGCAGAGGTAGAGGCGGGCCCGGGAGAGCGCTTCAGAAAGCGAGGGCTTGGGCACGCCGCTTGACCTCCGTGTGGCGACCCGCCCTGATGGCATCGACGGGCGAGCCAGGCAGGGAGTCGTCTGGGGTGAAGAGCCAGCGCAACGACTCGACGTCGTCGTAACCGGCGTCCTGCAGCACGTTGAGTGTGCCTGGCAGGCCCTTCATCACGTCGTTTCCGTCAAGGAAGACAGCGGGCACCTGGGGCCCGCCACTGCCTCGTCTCACGCCGAGGAGCTTGTGGTCCTTGAGGAGTTGCTTGGCCCGCCCGATGCTGAGCTCCAGGCGTGCGGCCACTTGGGGGAGAGTGAGCCACTCGTCTACGAGCTGCTCGGTCTCCCGGTCGATCTGTGCAACAGAAAGCGTCACGAAACCACAACTACCACATGCCGCGCTTGCTCAAACAACACAGTCCCGTAGGGCGACATCTGGATCTACCAGGCGATCCACGTCCAGAACGGCGTCTGCGGCGATGAGTCTACGGCCCTGGACGAGGTCGCGGGGACGGTCCACCGCCACCACGGCGACGATCCGGTCGGCGTCGTCGAGCCACACCGTGGACCAGCTCGTCCCCTCGCGCCGCACGGTCTTCGTGCCCGCCGGGTGGTACCCGGCGTACTGCACCATGTGGCCGAACTGCTCCGACCAGAAGTAGGGCACCGGGTCGTAGACGGCGTCCTCTCCGAGCAAGGTGGCGGCGGCGGTGTCCGGCGAGTTCAGCGCGGTGTCCCAGTGTTCGACGCGCAGGCGGGTGCCGTAGCGGCGCGACCACCAGTTGGCGCAGTCGCCGACGGCGACGACGCCGGGCATGGAGGCGCGCAGATGCTCGTCGGTGACGACGCCGTTGTGCAGGTCGAGGTCGGCGCCGGCGAGCCATTCCAGCGCGGGCCTGGCACCGATGCCGACGACCACGACGTGCGCTTGGACGAAGCCGCCGCCGACCAGGTCGACGCCGCCTTCGACGACCTCGCTGACCATGGTGTCGAGGCGCAGGTCGATGCCCTCGTACCAGGGGACGGTACGGGCGCCCAGCTCGGCGCCGAGCGCGTGGGTGAGCGGTGCGGAGGCCGCCTCGATCACGGTGACCTCGCAGCCGGCCCGGCGGGCCGCGGTCGCGACCTCGGCGCCGATCCAGCCCGCGCCGATGATCGCCACGTGGGCGCCGGACACCAGGCGGGCGCGCAGTTCGTGGGCGTCGTCGAGGGTACGGAGCACGTGCTGCTGCCCGTCACCGGGCAGGGTGATCGGCTCCGAGCCGGTGGCGATCACCAGCCCGTCGAAGGCCAGTTCGCCCTCGGTCGTCTCGACGATCCCTTCGCGCAGGCCCTTGGCGACGACGCCGGGGCGGAAGTCGACGTTCAGCGCGGCGAGGTCGGTGTCGACGAAGCTGGAGTCGCTGTCGCCGAGCAGCACCGCCTTGGACAGCGGCGGCCGGTCGTACGGCCGGTGCCGCTCCTGTCCCAGGAGCGTGATCCGGCCCTCGTAGCCCCTGCTGCGGAGCGCCTCGACGCTGCGGATTCCGCCGAGCCCCGCCCCCACCACAATCACATGATCCACAAAGCGACCCTATCCGTGTCCACGCCCAGCCGTGCTCTCGACTCCCTCGAAGGTACTCACCCGCCGCGCCCTGCCCCGACCGCCCCCTTGCTCTCCTGCCTTCGGCTGCTGTCCTGCCTTCGGCGGCGGCGGCCGGGCCCTCAGGCGGCGGCGAACAAAGGGGCATTTGGGAGTTGTGTGGAGAAAGGTCGTAGGCTGGGGGTCGTAAGACGCGCGGGAGTCCGGCCGATGACCGGGCTGAGAGGAAGGCGGGACGGGCCTTCGACCGCAAGACACCTGATCCGGATCATGCCGGCGAAGGGAGCGGACATGGACGTGATCGTCGGCGGCGGGGTCGTCGGGCTCAGCGTCGCCTGGCGCCTGGCCAGGGCGGGACGCGTCGTCACCGTCGTGGACCCGGCCCCGGCTTCCGGCGCCTCCCATGCGGCCGCCGGGATGCTGGCCCCCGTGAGCGAGGTCACCTACACCGAGGAGCCGCTGCTGCGGCTGGGCGCGGCCTCCCTCGCCCGCTGGCCCGCCTTCGCCGCGGAGCTCCGCGAGGACGCGGGGCTACCGGCCGGCGGCGGGGCCGGTGAAGGCGCCGGTGACGGGGCCCGTGGTGCGGGCGGTGATGGGGGCGGCGACAGGGGCGGCGATGGGGGCTCCGACGGCCTCGACTACCGCACCGACGGCACCCTCGACGTGGCGTTCGGCTCGGACGATCTCGCCGCGCTCGACGAGCTGGCGGGCTTCATGGACAAGCTGGGGTTGCGGGTCGAGCGGCTGACCGGCCGCGAGTGCCGCCGCCTGGAGCCGATGCTCGCGCCCTCGGTACGCGGCGGCCTGCTGGCCCCCGGCGACGCCT
Organism: Nonomuraea longicatena; assembly: GCF_039525605.1. Classification (NCBI taxonomy): domain Bacteria; kingdom Bacillati; phylum Actinomycetota; class Actinomycetes; order Streptosporangiales; family Streptosporangiaceae; genus Nonomuraea; species Nonomuraea longicatena. Next base: position 75,068 of record NZ_BAAAHQ010000017.1, read on the forward strand.
GGGTGGATCCGCGCCGTGTCACCTCCGCCCTGCTGGCCGCGCTGGAGCGCAGGGGCGTCCCGGTGGTCAGGGAGCGCGTGCTGGAACTCGTCCGTGACACCGGGACAGGCAGCGAGACCGGCACCAGGGCAGCAGCCGGAACAGGGACCGGAACAACGGCCAGGGCGGGCACTGGGACGGGCATCGAGACGGGCGCCGGGGGAACCGTTCGCGGCGTCCTGCTGGAGGACTCCGGCGTGCTCGCCGCTGAACGGGTGGTGCTGGCGGCCGGGGCCTGGAGCCGGGATCTCGCCGACGTGCCCGTCCGCCCGGTGAAGGGCCAGATCGTCCGGCTGCGCTCGCCCCGGCCGCTGCTGGGCAGGTGCGTGCGCGGCATGGTGCACGGGCAGCCCGTCTACCTGGTGCCGCGCGGCGACGGCGAACTCGTCGTCGGGGCGACGCAGGAGGAACTCGGCTTCGACACCCGCGTGACCGCGGGCGGGCTGTACGAGCTGCTGCGCGACGCCCGCGAGCTGGTGCCCGGCATCACCGAGCTGGAGGTGGGCGAGGTGAGCGCGGGGCTGCGCCCCGGGACGCCGGACAACCTGCCGCTGATCGGGCCGAGCGGCGTGCCCGGACTGGACCTCGCCACCGGGCACCACAGGGGCGGCGTCCTGCTGGCCCCGCTCACCGCCGCCCTGCTCCTCGGCGAGGAGGACGACCTCGCCTCGGTCTGCGACCCCCGCCGCCCGGCGACGGCCACCGTCCGAAGACCAGGGGCCCAGACGGAGGAGACCCGGAAAGAGGAGCCCTGAAAGGGGAGACGCGGAAAGAGGAGCCGGGGAAAAGGGAGACAGGGAAAGGGTGACAGCGTGAATGTGACGATCAACGGGGCCGCTCACGAGGTCCCGCAGGGGACGACGGTGGCGCAGGCCGTCCGGCGGCTGACCCCCGCCACCGCGGGCGTCGCGGTGGCGGTGAACGACGAGGTGGTCTCGCGCGGCTCGTGGGAGAGCACGCCGCTGGCCGACCGGGACCGGATCGAGGTTCTCACGGCGGTGCAAGGTGGATGAGCTGCTGCTCGGCGGCGAGAAGTTCTCCTCCCGCCTCATCATGGGCACCGGCGGGGCGCCTTCGCTGGAGGTGCTCGACCAGGCGCTGGCCGCCTCCGGCACCGAGCTGACCACCGTGGCCATGCGCCGGGTCGACCCGGCGGCGCGCGGGTCGGTGCTGGACGTGCTGCGCGAGCGCGGCATCAAGGTGCTGCCCAACACCGCCGGCTGTTTCACGGCGGGCGAGGCCGTGCTGACGGCCCGGCTGGCGCGCGAGGCGCTCGGCACGAACTGGGTCAAGCTGGAGGTCATCTCCGACGAGCGCACGCTGCTGCCCGATCCGATCGAGACCTTCGACGCGGCCGAGCGGCTGGTCGCCGAGGGCTTCGTGGTGCTGCCGTACATCGGCGACGACCCGGCGCTGGCCCGCCGCCTGGAGCAGGCGGGGTGCGCGGCGGTGATGCCGCTCGGCGCGCCGATCGGCTCCGGGCTCGGCATCAGGAACCCGCACAACATCGAGCTCATCGTCGAGGCCGCCGGGGTACCGGTGATCTTGGACGCGGGCATCGGCACGGCCAGCGACGCGGCCCTGGCGATGGAACTCGGCTGCGACGCGGTGCTGCTCGCGACGGCGGTCACGCGGGCCCGGCGGCCCGAGCTGATGGCCTCGGCGATGCGCGCGGCCGTCGAGGCGGGCCGGATGGCACGTACGGCGGGCCGCATCCCCCGCCGCCGCTACGCCGAGGCCAGCTCACCACCCGTGGGGTGACCTCCGGCGGTCCGGACCCTGGCACGGGCGGGCACGGGCGGGCACAGGCGGGCGCTGGTGGGCACGGGCGGGCGCTGGTGGGCACGGATGGACGCGGATAGACATGGTCAGGCGACTCCGGCGGGAAAACGACCGTAAACTCGGCGGGGTGGACACGACGACTTCGGACCCCCTGGTCGGCCGGTTGCTCGATGGGCGCTATCGGATCGAGTCCCGGATCGCCCAGGGCGGTATGGCGTCTGTCTACCTGGCTCTGGACGTCCGGCTCGACCGCACCGTCGCGGTGAAGGTCATGCATCGCTCGCTCGCCGACGACCCCTCGTTCGTCCGCAGGTTCATCGGCGAGGCGAAGACCGTGGCGAGCCTGTCGCACCCCAACGTCGTGCAGGTCTTCGACCAGGGCACCGACGGCGACGTCGTCTACCTGTCGATGGAGTACGTACCCGGCAAGACCCTGCGCGACGTGCTGCGCGAGCGCGGCAGGCTGCCCGCCCGCGAGGCCCTGGAGCTCCTGATCCCGGTGCTGGCGGCGCTCGGCGCCGCCCACCAGGCGCAGATGGTCCACCGCGACGTGAAGCCGGAGAACGTGCTGCTCACGGCCGACGGCCGGGTCAAGGTCGTGGACTTCGGGCTGGCGCGGGCGATCGAGGCGACCAACCAGACCCGCACCGGCGTGATGATCGGCACGATCGGCTACATGTCGCCCGAGCAGGTGACGACCGGCGGCGCCGACGTGCGCAGCGACGTGTACGCCGCGGGCATCATGCTGTTCGAGCTGGTCACCGGCCAGCAGCCGTACGACGGCGAGACCCCGATGTCGGTCGCCTACCGGCACGTCCACGACACGGTGGCCGCGCCGTCCTCGCTGGTGGCCGAGCTGCCGCAGCTGATCGACGGACTGGTGGCGCACGCGACCCAGCGCGACCCGGACAACCGTCCGGCCGACGCGACCGCGATGCTGGTGGCGGCGGTCGAGGCGCATCGGCTGGTGCCGCGCACGACGACGCCGCCCGCGTCCCGCATGTCGCACTCGATGCCGGGCTCCGGTGCGCACGGCACGGGCGAGCAGCGTCCTTCCGCCCCGTACGGTCACCCGGCGCCCGCCCGCGACGACGTCCCCAACCAGACGCGGGTCCAGCCGCGCGCCTCGACGGAGCCGCCGGTCGCCGAGGCCCCGCGCAGGACCAGATGGGCGCTGCTGGTGGCGGCGGCGGTCGTGACGGTGGCGGCCGTGACCCTCGTGGGCTTCCACGTCACCCGTCCGGTGATGGTCAAGGTGCCCGAGCTGGCCGGGCAGAGCCTGGAGCAGGCCCGCAAGCGGCTGGGCGCGCTCAGGCTCAACGTCGAGGTGGCCAGGGGCAAGTACCACGAGCAGACCGGCAAGGGGCTGGTGCTCAGCAGCAACCCGGCCCCGGGCACCGAGGTCGTCGAGGAGACGACGGTGATGCTGGTGCCGTCGCTGGGGGCCAAGCGGGTGACCGTACCCAAGATCCAGGGCATGTCCGTGACCGACGCGCGCAGCACGATCGCCGCCGCCGGCCTGCAGATCGGCGCGGTGCGGCGGTATGAGAACCTCCAGGTGCCGCGCGGCACGGTGCTGAAGTCGAGCCCGGACGTCGGCGAGCGGATCAGGGAGGGCGCCCGCGTCGACATCCTGGTGAGCGCCGGGATGCGGATGCCGGACGTGTCCGGGATGCCCAAGGACGAGGCGGCCGCCTACCTGGGTGAGCGCGGCCTCGCGGTCACGGTCAACGAGATCGACGACGACGCCGAGCCGTGCACGGTCATCGCCCAGAACCCGAAGGCCAGGTCGGAGGTCGACCAGGGCCTGCCGGTCACGGTGACGGTCTCGCGCTGCCGCGACTTCTGGGAATGGCTGAGCAACGGCGACACCGAGGCCGACGACGACGCGAACAACGTGATGGTGCCGCAGGTGAGCGGCAAGACGGTGGCCGACGCCCGCAACGAACTGCAGGCGCTGGGCTTCAAGGTCAAGATCCGCAAGCTGCTGAGCGGCGACGTGGTGAGGTACCAGCGTCCGGCGCCGGGCAACGAGCGCCCGCACGGTTCCGACGTCCACCTGTGGTACTAGGCGAGCACGCCGAGCAGGCGCAGGCGGGCCAGGCCGCCGTCGGGGTGGATGTCGGCGCGGACGTGGGTGGCGGGCGCCTGCCGTACCCGGAAGCGGTGGGCGGTGTCCGGTTGCAGCCGGGTGCGCGGCAGCAGGTCGAACCAGTCGCCGTCGCCGTCGCGGCCGCGCAGCCCGATCTCGGCGGGCGCGTTGAACACCAGGTTCGTGGTGTCCACCTCGGCGAGCACGACGGTGCCCCGGGCGGCCAGCCGGATCTCCAGCCAGTCGTTGCCGCCGTCGCGGCGGCGGGCGGTCTCCCAGCCCTCCGCCTGGTGTCTGGCCAGGCCGGGGGCGATGACGTTGCCGGGTGAGGAGTAGAAGGCGTCGGAGCAGGCGGTGACCCGGCCGCCGTTGGCGAGGGCGGCGAGGTCGAGGCCGAGGCCGTCGTAGACCGACAGGTCGGGGCGGACCTCCCCGTGCACGCGCAGGCGGGCGATGCCGCCGTCCGGGTACATGCACAGCCGGACGTGGGTGAAGCGTTCGTCGCGGTCCACGGCGAGGCGGTGTTCGGCGTCGCCGCTCAGCGCGGTGCGGGGCACGATGGTCGTCCAGGGGGCCCGCTCAAGCTCGGCCGCCGACGGGTAGCCGTCGGCGGCCACGGCCTCGACGGAGGCGTGCGGCGGGTAGTTGCCCTTGAACCAGGCGGTGTCGACGACGACGCCGCGCACGACGCCGGGCAGGCCGAGGCGGACGATCGCCCAGTCGTGGCCGGGTTCGCGGCGGCGGCGGGTCTCCCAGCCGTCGTAGACCTGGCCCTTGCCGCCGAACGTGTGCGCCTGGAAGCCGGGACGGCCGGGCCGGATGAGCGCCTCCTTCTCGGCGAACGACTCGTCGCTGGCGGCGACGACCGAGCCGCCGTGGGTGCGCAGGGCGAGGTCGGGAAGGTCGGTGAAGTCCGGCATTCAGCACGCTCCCGGCTGGAGGAAGGCGCCGCGCGGCGCGGCGCCGAGGTCGACGGGCCGGCCGTGCAGCCAGGTGGTGCGGACCGCGCCCCGCAGGGTGAGCCCCTCGTAGGCGGTCACGGGGTTGCGGTGCTGGAGGCCGGCGGGGTCCACGGTCTCGGCGGCGTCGGGGTCGAAGGCGACCAGGTCGGCGTCGCGGCCGGGCGCGATCGCGCCCTTCGACCGCATCCCGGCCAGCCGGGCCGGTCCCGCCGACATCCAGCGGGCCACGTCGGGCAGGCCGTACCCTCTGCGCCGCGCCTCGGTCCATACGGCGCGCAGGCCGAGTTGCAGGGAGGAGATCCCGCCCCAGGCGGCGGCGAAGTCGGCCACCTTGAGGCCCTCCGGGGCGGGTGAGTGGTCGGAGACCACGCAGGACAGCACGCCGTCGGCGAGGGCGTCCCAGAGCCGGTCGCGGTTGTCGGCGGAGCGGATGGGCGGGCAGCACTTGAAGGCCGTGCCTCCTTCCGGCACCTGCTCGGCGGACAGGACGAGGTAGTGGGGGCAGGTCTCCGCGGTGATCCGTACGCCGGCGCGCTGGGCGCGGGCGAGGGGTTCGAGGCAGTCCGCGCTGGAGACGTGCAGGACGTGGACGCGGGCGCCGGTGCGCTCGGCGAGCCGGGCGAGCAGCTCGACGGCGCTGCGTTCGGCGGCGCCCGGCCGTGAGCGCAGGAAGTCGGGGTAGCCGGGGCCCGCGGGCTCGGCCAGCAGGGCGGGATCCTCGGCGTGGACGATCATCAGCCCGTCGAAGGCGGCCAGTTCGGCGAGGGCGGACTCCAGTTCGCCGGGGGCCAGTTCGGGGAACTCCTCGACCCCGGAGGGCGACAGGAAGCACTTGAAGCCGAACACGCCGCGCTCGTGCAACGGGCGCAGCGCGGGCAGGTTGCCGGGGACGGCGCCGCCCCAGAATCCGACGTCCACGTGGCACTGCCCGGCCGCCGCCGCCAGCTTGGCGTCGAGGGCGGCCGGATCGACGGTGGGCGGGATCGAGTTGAGCGGCATGTCCACGATCGTGGTGACGCCCCCGGCGGCGGCGGCCCTGGTCGCCGTGGCGAAGCCCTCCCAGTGGGTACGGCCCGGCTCGTTGACGTGGACGTGGGTGTCGACCAGTCCCGGCAGCAGCGCGACGGCCCCGAGGTCGCGCTCCTCGGCCGCGTCGAGGGGGGCGTCGTGGGGGTGGACGGCGGCGATCCGCCCCGCGCGCACGGCGACGGCCGCGGGCCGCTCCCCCTCGGGGGTGACGACCCGGCGGGAGCGGATCACCAGATCGTGCACGGCTCAGCTCCAGTCGGCGGCGACGCGGGCGGCCAGGCGTTCGAGCAGCGGCCCGGCCTCCGCCATGCAGCGGGCCGGGTCGGGTTCGAGGTCGGTGAGCGCGTAGGCGGCGCGGATGCCCGCCGCCCGCAGTTCGCCGTCGCTGAGCGAGCGGCGTCCGCACACGGCGACGACCGGGACGCCCGACGGCGCGGCGGCCCTGGCGACGCCGATCGGGGCCTTGCCGCGCAGCGACTGGGTGTCGAGCGAGCCCTCCCCGGTGATCACCAGGCGGGCTCCGGCGAGCTTGGCGCCGAAGCCGAGCAGGTCGAGGAGGTAGTCGATGCCGGGCCTGATCTCCGCCCGTAGGAAGGCCAGGGCGGCGAAGCCGACGCCGCCCGCCGCCCCCGCGCCGGGCGCGCCCGCCACGCCCATGGGCCTCGGCCTGCCGTCGTGCTCGACGGCGGCGACGAGGCCGTGGATGGCGGCGGCGTC
>NZ_BAAAHQ010000017.1:81797-82278 GCF_039525605.1 Nonomuraea longicatena
CGGGGCCGAGCAGCGGGTTGTCGACGTCGCTGGCGACGACCACCTCGACGCCGTCGAGCTTGGCGAAGCCGGAGACGTCGATGCGGGCCAGCGCGCGCAGGGCGGCGCCGCCGGGCGGCAGTTCCTCGCCGCTCTCGTCGAGGAAGCGGGCCCCGAGGGCGCTCGCCATGCCGGCGCCGCCGTCGGTGGAGGCGCTGCCGCCGATGCCGAGGACGACGCGGTCCGCGCCGCGCTCGACCGCGTGGGCGATGAGCTCGCCGGTGCCGTGGCTGGTGGCGGTGAGCGGCTGCGGCGGGCCGGGCAGGCGGCGCAGACCGGACGCCTCGGCCATCTCGATCACGGCGGTGCCCGCCCGCCAGGCGTAGGAGGCGGCGAGGGGCAGGCCGGTCGGCCCGGTGACGGTCACGGTGACGCGCTCGAACCCGCAGGCGACGGCGGCCTCGACGGTGCCGTCGCCGCCGTCGGCGACGGGCAGTTCGAC